>RGER01000109.1 GCA_009917815.1 Actinomycetota bacterium | reverse complement strand
CCTTATGTAACTCAGCTGCGAATTCGCGAGCGAGACCCAAGTCGGGAGTTCCCGTTTCCACCCAAATCAAATCGCAGTATGGCGCGTAAGCAAGACCGCGTTCGATGACGGGTTCCAAACCGTTACGCACGCGATAGAAACCTTCAGAGGTCCGCTCCCCCGTTGCAAACTTGGCGTCGCGCGGATCAACATCACTCGTGATGAGATCTGCAGCGAGTGCATCAGTACGCGCAATGATGATGGAAGGAACATCAAGCAAGTCAGCTGCTAATCGTGCCGCGTTGAGTGTGCGAATATGTTGGCCAGTCGGGATAAGAACCTTGCCACCAAGGTGACCACACTTCTTCTCAGAGGCAAGCTGATCTTCCCAGTGCACACCTGCAGCTCCAGCAATGATCATCCCCTTCATCAATTCAAGTGCATTAAGAGCCCCACCAAAGCCAGCTTCGGCATCAGCCACGATCGGCGCAAACCAATCGATGCTCTTATCTCCGTTCGAGCAAGCAATTTGATCGGCCCGAGTGAATGCATTATTAATGCGACGAACCACTGCGGGAACGGAATTCGCAGGATAAAGACTTTGGTCTGGATAGGTCTGGCCAGCGAGATTGGCATCTGCAGCTACTTGCCATCCGGAGAGGTAGATCGCCTGGAGACCGGCACGCACCATCTGCACGGCTTGGTTTCCCGTCAAGGCGCCGAGAGAGCGTACGAACTTCTCTTCCTGGAGAGCTTTCCAGAGCCGCTCGGCCCCGCGACGAGCCAAGGTGGATTCTTCTACGACGGTGCCCCGAAGACGTACCACGTCAGCTGCCGAGTAGGTACGTTCCACTCCCTTCCAACGAGGGTGGGTGACCCACTCGTGCTCGAGTTCAGCGGCGCTCTTCAGGTGGCTCATCGCTACTCTCCTTCTCTCTGCCCTCGACATCCAGTGGAGTGGTCGTAGAGCGAATTAGTTGTGTAAAAAGAACTTTCTTCTCTAAAGTTGCGCCACGCCCGATTAATCGAAGTAAATTTTCTCGATTTTTGACATATGGAAAGGGGGCGCGAGATTTCTCCCTCATTTGACCCCATTGGGCTTGGTCGCCGCATCCGCCACCACCGTCGGAGCGCTCATATCACCTTGGAATCCCTAGCCAAGGGGGTGGGCGCTTCGCCCTCGCACCTCTCTCTCATTGAAACCGGGCAACGCGAACCTCGATTAGCCCTCCTCACCAAGATCGCAGAAGTACTTGGTGTCACAGTGGATGTATTAATGAGTGACACACCAGTGGATCGTCGAACTGAGTTAACGATTGAACTCGAACATGCCCAGCGCTCGCATACCTTTCTCAACTCAGGGATTCCTAAAGTTCGGTTTGGCCCCACGATTCCCATTGACGTGATGGAATCGATGGCGGGCTTGCATCGTGAATTAGAAAGACGTTCGTCAGTGACTGCCGCTACGCCCGAAGAGGCAAGACGGGCTAACGCCACGCTCCGAGTCAAAATGCGGAAGCGAAATAATTACTTTGAGGAAATTGAGCGCGAGGCCGGAAGATTACTCAAGGAATTGGATTATCGCGGAGGGCCGCTAGGTGAGCGTGGCGTCGATCAACTCGTGCAACACCTTGGATATGAACTCGTTTATGTGAACGATCTACCGCACTCGACCCGCTCACTGACCGACTTAAAGAATAGGCGAATATATCTACCTGATTCAGGATGGGGTGGCCACGACCCGCGCACCATCATCTTGCAAACTTTTGGCCATCAAATTTTAGGCCACACTCCGCCAGCAAGTTTCTCCGACTTTCTCAAGCAACGCGTTGAGGTTAATTACTTCGCAGCGGCACTCTTAATTCCAGAATCTTCCGCTGTGCAATTACTCAAGCGCGCCAAAGATGGGAAGTACATCGCCATCGAAGACCTACGTGATGCGTTCGCCGTCTCGTACGAAACGGCAGCTCATAGATTCACCAACTTGGTCACCGAACATTTGGGTATCCAAGTCGACTTCGTCAAAGTGCACGAGAGTGGAACGATCTACAAAGCCTATGAAAACGACGGCTTTACCTTTCCGGCCGATCCATTGGGGAGCATTGAAGGGCAACTTGCCTGTCGCCACTCTGGCGCGCGCCGAGTCTTTTCCCAAAGTTCAACCGGGATGAGCTACTGGCAATATCTTGATACGCCAAAAGGAACTTACTGGTCAACCACGCAATCAGAAGAGACTTCCGCTGGACCTTTCTCCGTTTCAGTCGGTGTGCCATTTGCTGATTCCAAATGGTTTAGAGGGCGCGAAACCACGGAACGTACGAAATCCACGTGCCCCGACTCCCGATGTTGCAACGAGGCACCACTGGATTTATCGGAGCGCTGGCGCGACATGGTGTGGCCTAGCGCTCGGGCACATTCACATTTATTGGCGGCGCTGCCGCCAGGAACTTTTCCAGGCGTTGATACGACTGAAATTTACCAATTCTTGGAGAGTAAAGAAGATCCCTCGAGCGCACACTGATCGGCGCTCTTGATGGGCAAGAGCAAATTCCCGATCGCGTACACACCAGATCGCGAAGTTTCATGATGATGGTTGACGATTGGACTCTTGGTCACATCATTCATCTGTAATCCGCCTTTACGCGCTAACTCGTGATCCGGAATCCAATCCGCAGTGAAGACCACCGTGTCACATTCAATAACTTCTTCACCCTTCGGGGTCAAGACTCTAACCCCACTCACTCGATCGCGACCTAGGATTTCAAGGAGGCTGGTATTCGTTCGCAAGGCGTACCGGTAACGAAGCGCCGTAGCCCAATGAAGCGGGAAGTAACTCTGATGGTGTGCCTCCGAGGTCAGCATCGCGACGGTATCGACATTGGCGTGTGCAAGAGTCATGACGGCCGAGAAACTCACATGCTCAGCGCCAATAATCACGGCACGTGAACCAATTTCTTGATGATGTAAATAGACCGATTGTTGAAGTGAACCCGTGGTGTAAATACCGGCTGGACGCGTCCCAGCGACTACTCGCGCATTTCGCCCACGTTCCCGAGCACCCGTCGCCAGAATAATTCGCCCAGCAGTGACCTCTTCAAGACCACTCGGTGAAGTGAGCGCCAACGTGCGCTCGTCTGCCCAATCGATAGCAGTGGTCGACGTAGATATCTGCACACCTGAATTGATGGTCTGAGAAATGTATCGGGCTGCATAACGTGGACCGTTCATAACTCGGTGAAGATCTCGCACGCCATACCCAGTATGAAATGAATGACGCGGCACTCCACCGGCTTCCCGTTCACGTTCGATGACGCGAACTCGCGATAACCCGCTCTGCTTGGCCGCAATCGCCGCCGCTAAGCCGGCAGGGCCGGATCCGACGATGAGCAAATCCACTCCGCTCACCTTCACAACGCACCGCCTGCATTTTCCAAGAGTGCGCGGACTTCGGCATGGCAGTAAAAACCTTGGCACCGACCCAACGTGGCGCGCGTACGGCGAGCCAGTGCCGCTTGGTCTCTTGGCGGAATCGGAGAAATCATCGCGGCATCTATCTCGCCGCGCGTGACGCGTTCGCAATGACACACTATTTCTCCATAAGAGGGCGTGTCAGAAATCAGCGCATCATTGAGATAAGGGCGAATGCCTGACTCACCGAGCGCAGGCAGGTGAATTGCGGGCAGGTCACTCTGCTGGCCAAGTTCTAGACCAGAGGAAGTGAGTAGCTCGCGGACGTGTTCTGCAATCGCCATGGACGCAGTGAGACCCGTTGATCTAATTCCCCCAACCGTGACGTATCGCTGCGGAGCGTGGAGGGATATTTGAAAATCGGAGTGCTCGGTCGCAGCACGCAGACCTGCATAAATCGCCGTGATCTCCTCATCACTCCTTTACCCATTGACGATGGCACCGGAAGGAGAATGTGTGTGACCAAGGATCGGGCTAACTTGTCGAAAACCATGAGCTCCCCACGGCGAGGGGTTACCACAAAATCTTCAAACCCGAATTCCGCATCAATCACATCGGAGTACAGCCCTGCTGCATTAACGAGGTAGCGCGCCTCGAATTCTCCCTGGCTTGTATGAAGAGTGTGGAGATGTGCAGAGTGCGAGATTCTCTCAACACGAGTGTTGAGTTGGAGAATTACTCCTGCGGATTTAGCCTGAGTGGCGTAAGCAAGAGTTGTTGACCATGGATCAATAATCCATTCACCTGGAACAGCTAGCGCGCCTAACGCTCCGGGACCAAGATGTGGCTCCTTTGAATAAAGCTCATCAACTCCGACGAGATAAGTTTCGTGATACCCGTTTGCGATCGCTTTTTCTTGAATCTTTGAAAGGTTTGCTAGTTCTTCCTCATTCCAAGCAACTAGAAGAGCGCCGCACGTTTCAAACGAGATACCCACTTCGCGTGCGTAGTCGCGCAACAGCCCATAGCCTCGGGAAACTAGACGAGACTCGAGCGAGCCAGGGATCATGTCAAATCCTGTATGCAAAATTGCCGTATTCGCTTTTGACGTACCCGCACCCACATCTGTTTTCGCATCCATCAAGAGGATTGAAAGTTCGTAGCGAGCGAGCTCTCGGGCGATCGCCGCACCGACTACGCCGGCACCGATGATTGCAACGTCGAAAGTGCGCACGTGGGGAGCGACTCGCTTAGCCATGCACGCTCCTCTCTTCTGCGTTATCGGCCAAACCCTTCCACATCGACATATATTCTGCCGACTGATCCTGGCTCCACTGCGGTTCATAGGTGGAGACGGGGCGCCACGGTGGAAGTGCCTCTGCAACTGAAAGCGAAGAGTCCGCTCCTAAACGTGCAATTGCAGCGACACCGAGTGCGGTCGCATCCGGGTGCGGATAGACATCAAGAGGAATTTGTGCCAGATCAGACTGCATCTGCATTAAC
>RGER01000108.1 GCA_009917815.1 Actinomycetota bacterium | reverse complement strand
ACTCGGTGGCTGGCGCACGAAGTTGCGCCTCGTCACGGAACCAGTCACCCTTCGTGTAAATGAAGTACTTGTCGCTCTGCTTCTCAACGGGAACCGTCGGGAAGATACGACTGGCGACATACGCCGCCTGCTCTTGAATGTATGCAACGCTGATGTTCGTCAGAATCGCATCAACATGGACATCTCCTGAAGTTGGCTGTGCCATATTCTATCTTTCTCCTGTTTCTTTCTTTGAGACTTAGGCGGCTCGGTGCGGGTTAGCGCAGTTGACTAGGACTGAACCGATGACACCAGCGGCGCCAGTGGTCGTGAGAACCGTACCGACGACATATTCAGTCGTGTCGGTGCCTGGGGTCTTGGCATCTGCCTGACCGTCAGCGCTCGTACCGATGAGTGCGCCGATGGTCAGCGCCGCATCCGAAGACACCTTCGTAAGACCGACGACGACGATTTCCGCCGCCTGACCCGAAGTCGGATTGTTCTGAAGAACACCAACTGGCTTATCGGTTGCACCTGAGCAAACGACAGCCTTGCCGTTGGAATCCAACTTTACGAAGTAGTACTGCTTCGCCGACAAATCGGCGCCAGCCTCCAGCGTGATTTTGAATGGCTGTGAACCCTTGTATGCCATGATTTAGTTATTTCCTCTCGTTGACATATTGCTTGTAGAGATTCGCATCGGCAGAAACCGCCTTGGCGATTGATTGCTCACGGGTGAGCGAAGGGTCAACCTGACGAAGAGCGGCTGCGGCTTTTTCAATCACCGACATCGGCCCATCAGAATCAACCGAAACCGACTTGCCAACTTCGCTAAACATGGCTGAGTTAGAAAGGTTTGCGTTGGCGGCTGAAAGAACCTGCCAAATCGCATTGAACTGCTCATCGGTAAGGCTGTCGGCAACACCCTTCAGCACAACACCGAACTCTGCCGCACTAATCGGCAGATTCTTCAACGAAGCAGCCTTAGAAATGAACTCCTGTTCAAGGCGATGGTCACGCTCTGCCTTGGCAATCGCTTCGGCGGCAGTGGCACGCTCTTCAAGCCCCTTGACGATGGCGACCAGTTTCGGGTCAGCCGACTTCAGAATTTCTTCTTCCTGCTCTTCTGCTTCTTCAGCCAACTTAGAAAGTGTGTCAACCAGTTCGGCGTTCGCCGCTTCCAGAGTTTCAATGTAGTCGTAGATTTCGGCAGGAATTTCAATTTCGTCGGACTCGTCCTTCTTCATCTTGGACTTCTTGCCCTTTTCCATTTCGTCTTCTTCCATCTCTTCTTCGTCGTCTTCAACTTCCATCTTGGGCATCATCTTCTTGCCCTTTTTCTTCATCTTGCCGTAGCCAGCCTTAGAAACATCATCTTGCTGCTCTTCAACGGCAACTTCTTCTTTGACATCTGCTTCTTGTGCTTCAAGTGCTTTGTTGTCTTCCACTGTTTCCTCCGAAGGAATGGTATCGCTTTTGAATAGAACGACTTTGCTCAACTGGTTCGCTGGTCGTGTCACCAACGATACTTCATCAAATTCCATGTCAGTCAAGCGGTTGGCTTTCTTTTTTGCCATACTTCTCACAACGATAGTGGCGTATTGGGGCTTGCGCAACACATTTCGCAGAAATTACAGAGAAGTTTCTGGGGTTATCTGGGAGTCAAAGGCGCTTTCTTCGCCAATTTCTTCCACATACCATGTTCTCGTATTCGTTCGGTATTTAGGGCGTTCCGTAGGTGGTTCGGTGAACGAAGAATCGTAGAAAAGGCACCTGTTTCCAGGGTATGCGCAGATTTGACCGCATTCCAACTCAATAAAATTGAAGTGCTTGTGCTGGTCGGGGGTAGCAGAATACTCGTCGCCGTATGGTGCCGCCGTAAACAGGTACCTTCCACTCTCCCACACGCCCCCCTTCAAATAGACTCGCACAGGCATTTCAGATAGAAAATCGTATTCGTGTGTAGCGAAATCCCAGCCGTAGCACGACCAGATTTGGAGTTCGTCAAGACCGTGATAGTGAACCTTCGGCGGATTCGTAGTAAGAGCATGAACGGGAACATGCTGAACCAGCGCCCCAATGTCAGTCATAATAGAAATACCCCAAGCACGGCTCGGCAGCGCTGAAATACCGTAGGCAACACAATCAGTGTACTCTCCGAACCCTTCCTGCTGGTCATACAGGAACTCGTTGGCGACATAGCAATAGAATGGCTTCGGTATGTCGGCGATGTGAGTCGCCATAATTTACGCCTTTTTCTGACGAACTACCTTGCCAAAGTTCGGGATAGAAATGCGATTCGCATCTAACTCGTTCAACTGGTCAATGGCGGCATTCATCAACTCGTCGGTTGCAAACGGCTGTGCCGAAGCGTAAATCGCTTCCAACTCCGCTTCAGAAATGTCGTCTTCTTCGGGGATACTAAATGCCATACTTTATTCTACCACTCTTGAAGATGCTTGCCAGCACTATCTCATAGCGACGAACATCATCGGGTGTCATACCATACTTCTTTGACATACCATCGGGGCGAGCCTTGCCGCTTGTCATCTGCTTAACTCTTTCAACCGCATAGGCACGGAATCGTGAGTTCTTGAATTTCTTCACTGCAGGCATCATGTAGTTGCGAACCTGCTGCGCCTTCGCACGCTCACGCTTATTCGTAGGATTAATGCGTGTGCGCATTTGCTCACTTCGCTGAACAGTTCGGTCAAAGTCACGGGCTTTCTGCTCTCTTGTCTTGGCAGCAGAACGCTTAGATGCTTTGGCACCAGCACGCTTACCTCCAAGACTGATGCCTTTTCTAGGTACTGGTCGCCTAGTCTTTTTTCGCCCTGTGCGGTTTCCATAAGGAAATTCTGGGTCTCGCCCAACAGCCCTTGCTCTTTTGCGCCCCATCGGTTTAGGTCGCTTGTACCTGCTAGTGCTACCAACTTGACCAATAGTTCTATTTGGGCCAGTCAGTTCGGCAAGGCTTGGGTTGACTCTTGACGCCGCCCTACTAGCGGCAGCAGCGCTCATGCCTTTTGCGCCTGTACTACCAGCACGACGCCCAGGAAGCGTGATGCTATTCGGCGCTTCAAGACCTAGCGAAATGCTCTCAACATCCATCGCACTGACGCCGTATTTCTGCCTGAATCGTGCCTGCGCATAATCCTGCGGGTCGCCAAGATTCTGCCTTCTAGCCCTGCTCTCCATGACATCGTAATCACGCATCATTCGGTTTGCAGTGTCAACATCAACCTTGGTTCCAGAACCTATCTTGGTCTTCCTGCTTCTGCTCTTCTTTCCAGCACGACTACCAGCAAGACTGACTGGCTTTCCTCTCACAACGCCACCAGACAACTTCGCTTTCGGCGCAACCGCAAGATTGCGGCTAGTGAACTTGCCAGAGGCATCCTTGTATGGATTCGCTTTGGCGACCTTCTTTTTCTTTGCACTCTCGTACCGTTCAAGCAGGCTTCTACCCTTCGCCGCAAGCCGAGCAGCAGAAGCCCTATCCTGCGGAACAGGTTCACCCCAAGCGGCTGCTGAAAGAGCAAGCCGTGTCGGTCTTCCTTTGTCATCTTTCATCGGGCCAGAAGGATTCGTAAAGAAGCGTGTCAGGAAAGAGCCTTTGCGCCGCATCTTTTCAGGCGTATCCGCTTTGCCTTTGACACCTGGCTTCAGATTGGCGCCTTCCGTGCGCTTGAAGTGCTTACGACCAGCGGCAGTCAAACCACCTTTCGGGTCACGCAACTTCGCTTTCTTGGCAACAATCTCGCTCTTGCGAATCTTCTTCTTGCGCCGCTTCTGATTACCCATGATGGTCGGCAAATGAACATCAGTAGAAGTAGGCTCGCCTTTTACCAATCCACCCATAGGCACCAACTCTAAACCAGCAATGGTTGACTTGCCAACCCACCCACGGCGCCTTTTCTGATTGCGCTGTTTGAGTGACAATGGCTGAACGAACTTGTGCTGGGTGGGGTTCTGCAAGGCATTTCTAGCCGCTTCTGAAACTGTGCGAATCTGTCGTATGCGGTCAGCGGGAGTGAGCCGCTTCTGCTCTTGCTCATACAGCCAGCGGCTGAAACCGCTGTTCTTCCTTGGGCGCTTCAGATAAGCCTTATCTCTTTCCGCTTTCTCCTGACGCTTTTTCGCACGCTTCTGTTCAGCACGAGCGGCATCACCAAGCACTTCATCACGCTGAGCCTGAAGTTGCTTCATCTTCCTAGCCCATTTTCGCTGCTTAGTACGCTCTTTCCGTGCCAACTTCATAGAAGGCGTAACTTTCTGACCCTTCGGCGCACGAATGATTTTCGGCGCAATTATCGGGTCGGTCAGACTACCCCTTCGCTCTATGTGCGCATCTATCTTGTCATCAATGGCGTCAAGCCGCTCTTTATTTGAAGCCCTGCGTGTCTCACCTTTTTTCTTCCGCTTGTAAGGCGCTGGCTTGATGGCACGCACTCTGCCAGAAGCACGCCTGCCAGAAAGTCGTATTCCGCCAGAAGCAGAAGCAAATTTGCCCGCCGCATCACGATACGGATTAGCCTTGCTTAACTCAGCCACGATTCACCTTCTTGTATTTGCCACCACGCCGCTTGTATTCCTGAACGAGCCAGCCGTTCGCATACGCCGATGGGTACACATCAAACTTTGCTTTCGCAGCCGCCTTCACTCTCGCATAAAGTTCTGGGTCGGCAGGAACACTCTTGCTCTTCTTGATGGTGCTAACCATAATCGGCTTCTTGCCTTCACGACTCTTCGTTGACTCAGCACGACGCTTACGACTGATGGCTGAACGAATCTGTTCTGGCGTCATGCTTGCGGCTCTTGCGGCAGGAACACACTTCGGATACTTACCCTCATTCGCATCCGTTCTGCCACATGGTTCAAATCCGCCACCCTTTTTAGGGCGAGACAAATCAACCCACTTTTCTTTGAACCAGCGACTCAA
>RGER01000107.1 GCA_009917815.1 Actinomycetota bacterium | reverse complement strand
GTTCGCGCCAATACTTCCAAAGCGTGATTGACATACCCCTCGGGGAGCTCGGCATGACCATCCACTCGAACAATGACATCAAATGAAGAAGCTTTGATGCCAGCGTTTAATGCACTCGGGGTCTTGCCGGTGGGGTTTGCCACCACTTTTACTCGGTGATCCTGTGCAGCCAGATTCTCAGCGATCTCCCACGTACGGTCGTGGGACGGACCCACGGCGAGCACCACCTCAAACGGAATCTCTGGAGGTAAAGAGCGCACTTGAGCCAAGGCGGCGCGTACCGCAGCTTCCAGATGGCGTTCCTCATTACGCACCGGCATCACAACGGAGACGCCGATTTTGCGCAACGGGTTAGCGAAAAGTTCGTTCATGGCGGCTTCGAGGTTATCGCCCTAATAGGCTAAGCGTGTGGTCAACCCTCCGAAAGTACCGGTACGACGTCGCCGCTCTCGGTTTTCGATCGCCACCACCCTGCTCTCTGTGGGTGTCCTGATCCTCTCCCTCGTCTCCTGGGTCGCCTTTGACCACGTCACCTCTTCCATCAACCGTCAGGACGTTTTCAAGGGAATCAAAGTCCGCCCCGACCGCTCCGCCGGTTCTTCCATTAACTACCTACTGGTGGGTTCAGATACCCGCGAAGGGCTCACGAAGCAGCAACTTCACGACCTTCGCGTCGGAAGTGTCGCTACTGCTGCCGGAAAACGTTCAGATACGGCCATCTTGATTCATATCAGCAAGAATCGCGACCGTGCCACGATCATCTCTATTCCACGTGATACGTATGCAGACGTTCCGGAGTGGACAGACGACAAGGGAGTCGTGCACCCAGCCAGACATTCAAAGATCAATGAAACTTTCGGTAGAGGTGGTGCGCCACTTCTCATTGCAACGATTGAACATATGACGCAAGTTCGAATCGATCATTACATCGAAGTGAATTTCGCCGGATTTGCAAATTTGGTAGACGCCGTGGGTGGCGTTGACATTTGTACTAACACTGCAATTCATGACGATAAAAGCCACATCGATTTACCTGCCGGGAAAAATCATCTTGACGGAATTACTGCCTTGAAATACGTACGCGCACGGTACTTCGACGGTATGGGTGATCTTGGGAGAATGAAACGGCAACAGAAGTTCATTGCTTCGATGATCGCAGCCGCCACGAGCACTGGCACGCTGCTCAATCCGGTCAAATTGCTCAGCGTGGTAAACGCCGGACTTGCAACGGTCACCACCGATCCAGACCTTCAAAAAGATGACTTGGTAACGCTGGCGACGCAAATGAAGTCACTTTCAGCATCGAATCTCAACATGCTGACCGTTCCGTTATCCGACGTCAGTTATGCAAGTGATGGAGTCGCCGGTTCGGTCTTATGGGATCCAGAGCTCGCACCACAACTTTGGCAGCGCATCAAAGATGATGTTCCCGTGGCTCCAACGCCAAAGGTCATCACAAAGAGTTCAGCGTTGACGATTCCAGCTAAAGACATCGTGATCGAAGTGCAAAATGGCACCGACATCAATGGCTTGGCCGCAAAGGCATCAAACGATCTTGCGAATGCTGGATTCGTCAATGGCGCTACGCCCTCCACTGCGCTCACCACAGTCAAGACCACCACAATTACCTACGATCCAACGTACACGGAATCACTGAGGACTCTCAAAGCTGCATTACCCAATGCACTCACCGTGCCGAAGAAGGCGCTCGGCAAAAAGTTCATTGTGACTTTGGGCCCTGACTACAAATCGGTTGCAAAATTCACGACGCCTAAGACAGCTCCAGCCCCTACGCCCACCGAGACCTCACCATTCGATGTGCGCACGGGCGCAGATACGTCCTGCAAGGAGGCCTAGTTCAATACCTTACGAGCCATCACCATTCGTTGGATCTGGTTGGTGCCTTCGTAAATCTGAGTGATTTTCGCATCTCGCATCATGCGCTCCACTGGGTAATCGCGGGTATAGCCATAACCGCCGAGAAGCTGAACCGCATCAGTGGTGACTTGCATGGCCACATCGGAAGCAAAGCACTTAGAAGCTGCTCCCAAGAATGTGAGATCTGGATCGTTTCGCTCACTCGCAGCAGCCGCACGGTATGTGAGATGGCGCGCCGCTTCAACTTGCATCGCCATGTCAGCAATCATGAATTGAATGCCCTGGAACTCAGCAATCGCCTTACCAAATTGCTTTCGTTCCTTGATGTAATCCTTTGCCGCGTCAAGAGCGCCTTGAGCCAAACCAACTGCTTGCGCTGCAATGGTGATTCGAGTGTGATCAAGCGTTCCCAATGCGATCTTGAGCCCTTCACCCACCTCGCCAATCATGCGATCGTCGCCCACCCGCACATTGTCTAAGTACACCTCGCGTGTGGGAGAACCCTTAATCCCGAGCTTGCGCTCAGGGGCGCCAAAGGAGACACCCGGATCGGACTTTTCAACAAGGAATGCAGTCACCCCTTTGCCACCTTTAGAAGGATCACAATTTGCAAAGACCGTATAGAACTCGCTCACGCCGGCGTTCGTGATCCAACGCTTCGCCCCATTAAGCACCCAGGAGTCTCCATCGCGATCGGCGCGAGTTTTCATCGAGGCTGTATCACTTCCAGCTTCCGACTCAGAAAGTGCGTACGACCACATCGCTTCGCCAGAAGCTAACCGAGGAAGCCACCGTTGTTTTTGCTCTTGAGTGCCCTTGAGGAGAACAGCCATCGATCCAAGTTTGTTGACTGCAGGAATCAAAGAAGACGAGCCGCAAGCGCGCGCGACTTCTTCAATTACTATACAAATCGCCAATGCATCTGCGCCGGCCCCGCCGAACTCTTCCGGCACATGGAGGGCGTGTAAATCCGCCTTTACAAGCGCGTCATAGGCTGCTTGCGGAAACTCGCTCTTCTCATCAGCCTCTGCGGCATTCGGCGCAATGTGCTTATCAGCAACGGCGCGAACAACCGTACGGAGTTCGTCGAGTTCTTCAGGGAGGCGATATACGTCAAAGGTCATGGCGTAAGGCTAAACGCCAACCCGAGTAGGCGAAAGCCCAAATCGCCTCGACGGGCCTGATGAGCCGGTAGGTTTAACCCATGCTTTCAGTGATTGGAACCGGCTATTTGGGCGCAACGCACGCTGCCTGCATGGCGGAATTGGGCTTTGACGTAATCGGCATCGACACCGATGCGACGAAGATCACTCTCCTTTCTCAGGGCGAGCTTCCCTTTTACGAGCCCGGGCTTGATGATTTGCTCCGGAAACATGTGGCCACGGGAAAACTACGCTTTTCCACCAACTTTGAGGATCTGGCTGATGCAGATGTCCACTTTATTTGCGTGGGAACTCCCCAGAGCAGAGAGGGAAATGCGGCAGACCTCACCTTCGTGAATGCCGCACTTGAAGGCACCGCCGCACATGCAAAACCTGGTTCGCTCATAGTCGGCAAATCAACCGTGCCAGTAGGAACAGCAGATGCTCTTACTGCTCGCCTTGCTGAAATCAATCCCCGAGCTGAATTGGCGTGGAATCCAGAATTCTTGCGTGAGGGATTTGCCGTAGAGGACACGCTCCGCCCCAACCGGCTCGTAGTAGGTGTGCAATCTGCGCGGGCAGAAGAGCAACTCCGCGAGGTGTACGCCGCGTTACTCAAAGACGAGGTTCCGTGGATAAGTGCAGACCTGCGCACTGCAGAACTTGTCAAAGTGGCAGCGAACTCATTCCTAGCAACCAAGATTTCATTCATTAACGCGATGGCTGAAATCTGTGATGCTGCAGGCGGAGATGTCACTGTCCTCGCAAAGGCAATTGGATTCGATCCGCGGATTGGGAATCGCTTCCTGCAGGCTGGAATTGGGTTTGGCGGAGGCTGCCTTCCTAAAGATATTCGAGCCTTCATGGCGCGCGCAGAAGAATTGGGCGCCGATCAAGCATTGGAGTTTCTGCGTGACATTGATTCAATCAACTTACGCGCTCGCACTCGCATCATTGATGTTGCAGCAGAGTACGGAGATCTTCAAGGTAAGAAGGTCTTCGTCCTCGGCGCAGCTTTCAAGCCGGATAGCGATGATGTTCGAGACTCCCCTGCTTTAGATATCGCTTACGGAATTTCACAACGCGGTGCCCGAGTAGTCATTAACGATCCCAAGGCGATGGGGCCAGCAGCGAAACGATTCCCAGAGTTAGAATTTGTTGAAGATCTTATTGAAGGCGCCAGAGATGCGCATTTAATCTTGCACCTCACTGAGTGGAAAGAGTATCGAGCGCTAGCGCCGAAAGATTTTGCCAAGGTCGTAGCAAATAAGGTAATCGTCGATGGACGTAATGCGCTCGATGCACACGCATGGCGTGATGCAGGGTTTATCTACCGCGCGCCAGGGCGTCCCACGTTTTCTCCGCACCCATGAACGAACAAGAAGCTATTGATCAACTTCTTGCCTTACCCACTTGGGCAATTGTTGGCTTGAGCAACAACAGCGAACGACCGGCCCACCGTGTGGCTGCGCTTCTCAAGGCTAAAGGGCACAGGATCGTGCCGGTGCACCCATCGGCACCCGAGGTTCACGGCGAACGGGGATACGCGACTCTCAAAGAGATTCCTTTCCCCGTTGATGTGGTTGATTTATTTGTGAATTCCACTCTCGTGGCGGGGTTGGTAGCTGAGGCAATTGAGATTGCAGCGAAAGGAGTGTGGCTGCAATTAGAGGTTATTGATGAAGCCGCCGTAGAAAAGGCGCGAGACGCGGGCCTGCTCGCGGTGATGGATCGATGTCCAGCTATCGAATATGCAAAGCAGAATTAGAAACCAGTTTTATTCTCACGTCGCGCTTTGAGAGCAGCCCCTTTTGCGAGAGCTTCGTCATGAAGGTCGCCTGCATACTTGGTGAGCGTTGCTTGAAGAGAAACATCGGAGATGCTCAAGATTCTGGCCGCTAATAATCCTGCATTCTTGGCATTACCAATCC
>RGER01000106.1 GCA_009917815.1 Actinomycetota bacterium | reverse complement strand
TCGGTAGGTTCAGTCGTCGGTAATGAGTCCCTCTTCTTGAACATGAACTTCAAGGTTGCACCATGGGACAACATCAAGGCCGATCGCCTTGAGGTCTGCCTTGATCTGCGTCACGACTGGTCCGAGAGTGGATTCTTTCTCTGCCACATATGTGAGCTTGAGCGAACCGTCATCTTTGTAGCCGGAAGCAGCCAGAAGGGCCTTAGCCTTTGCAGGGTCATAGGTGTACTGGGTCTTTGGAACCGAGTATCCCGGGTAAGTAGAAGGCACAAGGCTCTTCCACTTCTTTGCTTGACCGTAGTAGGCGTTCTTAATCAGCTTGTCATAGTTGATCGCATACGCGACAGCCTGACGTACCTTGATGTTGTCCCATGGTGCAACCTTGAAGTTCATGTTCAAGAAGAGGGACTCATTACCGACGACTGAACCTACCGAAACACCCTTGACAGCCTTGAGGCTTGCAAACTCTTTAGGAGTGAGGCGCTCAGTGAGTTGTGCGGCACCGGTGCGGATAGCAGCCAAGCGGTTTGCTGATTGTGGAACTTTGCGGAGCACAATCTTGGAAACTGCTGGCTTTCCACCGTAGTACTTAGGATTAGCGGTGAGAACGAATTCGCTTCCCTTGGTCCACTTCGAAAGGCAGTAAGGGCCAAACGAAGGAACGTTCACGGTGTTGGCGTAGTCGTGTGACCAAGGATCTTTAGCCGTCTTTTGGGCTTCCATTCCTTCTTTGTCAAACATTCCCATACCAAAGATCGTCAATGCTGGAAGGAAGAGTTTATTCTCTTTCTCCTGTGTGATTTGAACCGTGTAGTCATCGATCTTCTTCACTTCATCGCCCAGTGGAACCTTGCCATCAAATGTGGCGAAGTCCTTGATGCCTCCAACGGCAGAAAGGAAGTATCCAATCGGAGCAGCGCCAGAAACTGACTTGGCACGAGCAAAGGTGTAAATCACGTCATCGGCGTTGAACTTTTCGCCATTGCAACCGACTACGTTCTTGCGAAGTTTGAAGGTCCATACAAGACCATTCTTGGTGACTGATTCAGCAAGGCGGCCTTGGAAATCAGCAGGGTTATAACCAAATTTCAAGAGGTTAACGCCTGAAGGGGACTTACCCGACTTCTTGTAGTAGACGAGTGGTTCCATGAGGTTAACCATTCCGACCTGGCTTGCAGGAATGGCGGCCGACGGACCGTCATAATCAAGACCAGCGGGGACATCTTCCGACAAGAAAGTCACTTGTGAAGTCGCTGCGGTGCTACCGGCAGCTGAAACAAAGAGACCAGTCGGAACGATGATCGAGAAAATGGCCGCGGCAGATATCGCTCGCTTGAGGGACATTTACGATCTCCTTTTATTTACGATCGAATCGGACCCCACGGGTTATGGAATCCACCCAACAATGTCAGGCAGATGGATTCTTACCTACCCAGTGCCCGCTGGCAAGGTTTTGTCTGACATATAATTCTCCGTGTTGCACCTCCTTGCCCTGAAGTCCCAGAATGGCCATAGAGGTGTAGCCGGCGACCTTCGGCGCTCGCCGCTTTCGACACAGCCAGGCACGATCTTCAGCAGAAGGGTTCGGGATGACGAAGGCTCACGACGCAGGCGACGAATCGATTCTGCGGGCATTCGTCAACCACGCCCGGGAAATCTCTATCACCCCAGATCATGGCGGTATGGAAGCGGCCAAACTCCTTATCTCTGACGCTGTGGGGGTGGGCCTTGCCGGCTCGACTACCCACGAGAGCCAGATGATTTTGGCGGCGGTGCGCACCTGGGGTGCCGGCGATGAAGCCCACGCTTGGGCTGGTGGCACCCGGCTTCCGGCCGCACTGGCTGCCATGGTCAACGGTCACCAGATGCATACGCTGGAATTTGATGCCATCCATGAGCCCTCCGTCGTCCACCCCATGACCGTGGTCTTTCCCACCACTCTGGCCTTTATGGAGCGAGCGGGAAAGAGCGGCGAGAAGTTCACTGGCAGAGACCTCATCCGGGCCGTCATCGTGGGGGTAGATATCGCAGCCGGCCTAGGGGTCGTGACCCACACACCACTTCGTTTCTTTCGGCCAGCAACAGCGGGTGCACTGGGTGCCGTTGCTGCGATCACCTCGGCCACCCGGGCATCTATCGAACAGGCTGAGGCCGCGATGGGCGTTGTCTATTCCCAAGTTGCGGGCACGATGCAGCCCCATACTGAGGGAGCGCAAGTACTCGCGCTTCAGATTGGTTTCAACGCCCGGGCAGCAATCAATGCCTGGGATCTTGCGCTCGCGGGTTTTCGTGGTCCTAAGAAAATCTTCGATGGAAAGTACGGCTATTTCGGCGTTATCGAAGAGGCGGGCGATCCCCAGGCGCTGGTGGCACAACTCGGTAAAGTCTGGGAGGTTGAGCGAACTTCCATCAAACCTTTTCCTTCTGGGCGAGCCACACACGCAGCGCTTGACGGAGTTCTCCAATTGCAACTTGAACATCAATTCACTATTGATGATGTCCTAGAAGTTGTAGCTCATGTTCCACCCATGGTGAAGGGCTTGGTCGGCCGACTACCTACGATTGATATGCAAGTGGGAACTGCCCGCCTCTGCCTTGCTTACCTCATCCCAAATGCACTCATCGATGGAACGATTACTCTGCATTCGTATAGCGAAGAGCGATTGCGAAATCCGAAGATAATCGAAGCGGCGCAGCGAGTGAGCGTAGTTGCAGACTCAAATCCAAATCCTAATGCGTTCGATCCGCAAACAATTGTCGTGAAACTCAAAAATGGGACCCAGCACTCCATTACTCTGCCGGCCTCACTTGGCAGTCCAAGTAAGCCAATGAATCAAAATCAACTTGCAGAGAAGTTCGCTCGCAATCTTGAGGCAGCCGGAAAGAGCGAAGTGCATGATCGGCTGACTGAGCTGCTTAACAATCTCGAACATCTCGATGATGTTTCTCGATTGATTGAACTCCTATGAGTAACTCCCCCTATTTTGATTCCTTCGATTCTTCTGAATTTTCGAAATCATTTCCCAGCGGAAGAGATTTCATCCATCAATATCAAGGTATGTCACGTGACGAACTTCGCTCTATTCAAGAGAGCGAATTCCAAAAAGTATTAGCGCTTGCCTGGGCAACACCTTTTTATCAAAGGACGTGGAAGGCAGCCGGAGTTGAGGTTGGAGATATTAAATCCCTCGAAGATATTCAACGCCTACCGCTCGTCGATAAGACAGCCATCTTGAATGACGTGGAAGAGTTTCCACCTTTTGGTTCGTTAGCACTTCCAGCATCCGGCAAATCGGGATCACGAGTGGTGCAAACCACCAGCGGGACGACCGGTGCCCCACAACCAGTCGTCTGGGGACCCTGGGGTCGTGAAGTGCAAAACCTACTCCTCGGCCGCACTTACCGGTGGCTCGGAGTAAATGCCGACGACGTTGTACATGGCGTTTATGGACACGGTCTCATCAATGGCGGTCACTATATTCGTGAGTCAATCGTTCGATACACCGAGGCAACTTATATTTCTGCTGGAACCGGTGCTGAAACTCGCTCTGAACGTCAAGTCGAACTCATCAAACGGTTCGGTGCAACGGTCTTAGTGGGATTCTCGGATTACCTTCTTCGACTCGCAGAAGTAGTTCGAGAACAAGGGCTTGATCCCGCCAAGGATCTCAACGTGCGCATGATTATTGGCCACTTGCCCGAAGGTGGTCGTAAGAAACTAGAAGATGCCTGGGGAGGCGTGCCAGCATTTAACTGGTACGGGGTGGCAGATACTGGAATTCTTTCAACAGAAGGACCGGAGCGAGACGGACTTTATATTTGGGAAGATGCAAATTTCGTAGAGGTCCTAGATTCAGAGACTCACGCACCTACCCCTCGTGGCGATACGGGCGAGTTAGTCGTCACCAGCCTGGCGAAATCAGATCTTGCACCGCTTATTCGATTTAACACCCATGATCTCACCGCCCTGCTGCCTGGCCAGGGAGGTGCCAGTATGCCTTTTGATCGAATGGCTGGATTACTCGGACGTAGTGACAACATGGTGAAGCTACGTGGGATTAACGTTTATCCCACAGCATTAAGCGCCATCCTGGTCAACATCCCCGGCTTTAGTGGTGAGTACTTTGCCAGGCTCGAGAAGGGGCCTTCAGGATCGGACCATCTAGTAGTGGTCGTCGAAGTTCGCGAACAGAGCGAATCAATTAGGCTTCAGATAGAAGATCACCTCTCATCCACTCTCGGACTCAAAATCGGAGCCGAGATTGTTGGAATTGGAGAGACGGCAGAAATCACTCAGTTAACGACCAGGCAAAAACCCATCCGCCTCGTAGACGTTCGCGTATGAAATCACTTCTTTCGGCAGCAACCCTCCAATTAGCTTCGGGAGAAGTTACATCTCAAGAACTCGTGAGGAGAGCTCTTGAAGTAGTTGATGATCATCGCGCAGTGGAACAGCGCATTGAATATGCGCATGTTGAGGCTGTAGAAGCGGATTCAAGAAGGGCCAATGGGGTCCTGAAATCCGGCATTGATGGAATTCCTTTTGGCGTGAAGGCAAACATTGATATCAAAGATGTTGTCACAACATCAGGGGCACGGAGTAATGAAGTACAGGCGAGCGAAGATAGTTGGATCGTCTCTCGACTTCGCGAACTCGGAGCAATTCCCACACTCACTACCACTATGGCAGAGGGCGCACTTGGCGCTGTCACTGCAAATGCTTTCACGGGATTATGTAGCAACCCGCTTGACCCACGACTTAACGCAGGCGGGTCAAGCGGCGGCTCCGCAGCCATCGTGGCGTCAGAAGTGCTGTCGTTTTCTCTTGGCTCGGACACGATGGGAAGCGTAAGAATCCCAGCTGCCTACTGCGAAATTGTCGGCTACAAACCTTCAAGAGGAAAAATTTCAAATCAAGGTCTCGTACGGCTCGCAGAGGATTTCGATTCGGTAGGGCTGCTCACCACATCAGTAAGCGATC
>RGER01000105.1 GCA_009917815.1 Actinomycetota bacterium | reverse complement strand
GGGCGCAAGATCTCTGCGTACTCTAAATACTCATCGACAATCTGTTGTACTTCCATACCTTTGCGGTTGAAAACCTTAATGAGTACTTGGTTCTTATCGCGAAGCGCTGCTTCGATTTTCTGTTCCAAGATGCTGGGATCGAAGAGATCCTGTACGCGAATACCAATACGATTTATTTTGTCGGCGTATGCCGGACCAATGCCGCGACCAGTGGTGCCGATCTTGTTATTTCCAAGGAAGCGTTCGGTCACTTTGTCGATGGTGCGGTGATACGGCGTGATGAGATGCGCGTTTGCACTAATAACCAGTTTCGAAGTATTGATACCGCGTTCGTTCAAACCTTTAATTTCTTGAAGCAAGACACCTGGATCAATGACCACGCCATTTCCGATGACGGGCACTACTGACGGGCTCAAAATTCCCGAAGGAAGGAGGTGGAGTGCGTACTTCTGATCACCGATGACGACGGTATGGCCTGCGTTATTGCCACCTTGATAGCGGACTACATATTCGACGCGATCACCGAGGAGGTCTGTGGCTTTGCCCTTGCCTTCATCGCCCCATTGGGCTCCGACGATAACGATGGCTGGCACTTGCCTAACTATATCCCGTCACGGGCCATTCGGTCGAAGGCGTTTCGATCCATCCGATGGCGGAAAGTGGCGCATTTGAGCGTAAAAGTAAGCCATGATGGGTTTATGACTATTGGACAAGATCTCCTCGGCGGCCCACCTCCCACTCATATCCCTAGCGATGGATCCGATGCGCTCTTCGAAGCAGGGAAGGGAGCAGATGAAGTCGCGCGCGCCTTCCCGGCCTCGCCTCTTCCGTGGGCGGTCCTCGCCGATGAGGCTTGGGCCCAAGGTCGAGTACTAGAGTCCTACGCCTTTGCGCGCACGGGATATCACCGCGGCCTTGATCTTCTTCGTCGCAATGGATGGAAAGGACACGGGCCGGTCCCGTGGGAGCACGAAGGTAATCGCGGTTGGTTGCGAGCGCTTCATGCACTTGGGCGCGCAGCTGGTTCGATTGGTGAGAGCGAAGAACATGATCGCTGCACGCTCTTCTTACGCGACTCAAGTGCCACCGCCGCCGAATTCCTCAACAAATAGAAGACTTCTTCGACTCAAGTTCTAAGGTGTACTGATGAATCCATTGAGCGCGCAATCCATCGTTGAGACCCTCGGCCTAGTCGGGGTTTTCATGGTTTTGCTCGCCGAGACAGGACTCCTCATTGGTCTCGTACTTCCTGGTGATTCGCTCCTCTTCGTTGCTGGAGTCGCCGCATCAGGTGTCGCCATGAAAGCGGTGGGCGTGCAGTTGAGTCTGCCGGCATTGATGATGGGTGCACCGCTCGCCGCCATCATCGGGTCACAAGTAGGGCGCAATATTGGCGAGAAGTTAGGACGTCCACTCTTTGCACGTCCTGATGGTCGCATCTTCTCGCAAGCTCGCGTGAAGAAGACAGAGGACTTCCTTGCCCGTTACGGATATGCGAAAGCGCTGATCCTTGCGCGCTTTGTTCCAGTGGTACGTACGTTGATTAATCCGATCGCAGGTGTTATTGGAATGCCAAAAGCCACTTTCTTTAAGTGGAATGTGATTGGCGCCTTGCTCTGGACTGAAGGCGTCATTGTTTTAGGCTACGTACTTGGTGAAAAACTTAAAGGATCGATCGACAAGTATTTATTGCCGATTGTGGCGATTGTCATCGTGATTAGCATCTTGCCTCTGCTCTTTGGAATTATGAAAGAGCGAAAGAATAAGGCTTAATCGAGTCCTAATTCATTGAGTGAATAGGCAGCAAAGTACGGTAATCCTGCCTCTTTGATAGCCGGGGCGGCGCCTCGTTCCACAATCACTGCAACGCCCACAACTTCAGCACCCGCTTCACGAAGTGCTTCCACCGCAGTAAGGACTGAACCACCAGTAGTTGACGTATCTTCTACGGCAAGCACGCGACGACCGGCAACATCGGGTCCTTCAATGCGGCGTTGCAAACCATGCTGCTTCTCACTCTTGCGTACGACGAATGAATCAAGGCGCTTACCTTTCGCGGCAGCTGCATGCATCATCGCGGTAGCAACCGGATCAGCACCAAGAGTGAGTCCGCCGACCGCGTCGTACTGTAATTCGCTCGTCAATGCGAGCATCACTTCGCCGACGAGTGGTGCAGCAACGGAATCTAGAGTGACCCGGCGAAGGTCGACGTAGTAGTTGGCTTCCTTTCCACTGGAGAGAATCACCTTTCCGTGGACGATGGCTTTGGATTTGATCTCCGCGAGAAGTGCATTTTTTGGATCGCTCATGCCGATAAGCCTAGAGTGCGTTTATGGCTGCTCATCTCCGCATCTACTCAAGCGAGCCGCACCCGACGGCTCATGTGTGGGTCGAGAGCGTTGGGCAACGTAGAGTTCCGGAGATTGCCCGCGACTTACTCACCTTCTCCGAGCCGCTCTGGATCGGGCTCCGGGGAGATTTGGCGCCCTTGGCTCCCGCGGTCGCCTTCGCTCGGCGCGCTTCTCAGCTTCCCCTGGCTGGCTACCTCTTGATTGATGGAGACTTTCCGCGTGTGGGGGAGTTGGATTGGCCCGATGCTCCCGTCGCGTATCTCGCGACTCTTCCAGATTATGAAACTCACGCGAAAGCGGCAGTGGCGCGGGGGTGGAGAGTTATCTCCGACCTCTCTGATTTGTAGCCCTTCCCCAGAGATAGGCTTCCCCCATGTCCAAGCGCGAAATCCCTGGTTTAGTTCCCCGCCTCGTGCCACTGGGCACCACTATCTTCGCCCACTACTCCGCAATTGCGGTAGAGACGGGTGCCATCAACCTCGGGCAAGGTTTCCCCGACACCGATGGTCCCTCCTGGATCGCCGATGCAGTGACGCGAGCGATGGCCGAAGGGCGCGGTAATCAATATCCCGCCGGTGCTGGCGTCATTGAATTGCGCAAAGCTGTCGCCGCGCATCAAAAGCGTTGGTACGGGATTGAAAATGATTTCGCTACCGAAGTTCTCATCACCGCAGGTGCCACTGAAGCACTCACTGCCGCACTCATCGGATTAGTTGATACCGACGACGAAGTGATTGTCTTTGAACCATTTTATGATTCGTATCGCGCAGCAGTTTTAATGGCCCGCGGCAAACTCGTAGCACTCACTATGGAAGCCCCCGATTACAGACTTGATATCGATGCACTCCGTAAGGCGATTACCCCGCGAACTAAGGTCATTGTTGTCAACACACCGCACAATCCCAGTGGCGCTGTGACTTCTCGAGAAGAGTTACAAGGGATTGCAGACGTAGCAATCGAACATAACCTTGTAGTGATTTCGGATGAGGTCTACGAACACATGGCCTACGATGGCGAGCATATTTCTATCTCAACTCTTGCAGGAATGCGCGAGCGCACCCTTACTATTTCCTCCGCTGGAAAACTCTTCTCTTACACCGGTTGGAAAATCGGCTGGATTACTGGCCCTAAGGCGTTGGTCGATGCCGCACGTACCGTCAAGCAATTCCTTACCTATGTAGTGGGCGGACCATTCCAATACGCGCTAGCCGAGGCGCTTGATAACGGTGATCAGTGGCTTGCAGAACTTCGCACGTCATTGATGCACTCACGCGATCACTTCACTTCTGGCCTTAAATCATTAGGGTTTGAGGTCCATCAACCTAAGGGCACTTATTTTGCAACAGTAGACGTGCGTTCAAAAGGTTTTGCCACCGCAGATGAGTTCTGCCAAACGATTCCCAAGACGATCGGCGTGGTAGCTATCCCATCTCATGTCTTTTATGAACATCCAGAACGTGGCGCAGCATATGCGCGCTTTGCTTTCTGTAAGAAGAACGCTGTGCTCGATGCAGCTTTAGAACGGCTTGCACAACTTTAATTCTTGAGCGCACTCGCAATAAGTGGCGCAAGTGCCCTGCTCTCCCACACAGTGATGTGGTTTGCGTCGCGATAGATCCAATGGCCCTTGGTAAATGTTTGGCATATCCCACTGGGGCACAGTTCAGCTCGCAGATCAACGAAGCCGGCGCTGGTGGAGTGAGCGATTTCTGCTTCCATCTCCCATGATGCTCCTTGCACGCTTTGCGCATCCGAAAGTGCGAGCGTGGGATTGCACCTATCAGCAACCAATTTGATATTGCTACACGACTTGGGACTCCAGGCGATTAATCCAGCAGCTGGGTTACCGACTTGATAATTAAATTGCGGAACAGTTCCTACAAGTACTACTTCGTATCCACTCTCTTTTAACGAAGAAATAAAAGATGAGAGAGCCTTTCGAGTCACTGCCATCTTCGCCTTGACTCCAGCGACCGCACTGCCGTTTACGACCGGAGCCCAGCCACGCTCGCGCCAATACTGATCTGTCATACCAAGAATCACGATTCCACGCGGTGCACTCTTGAGATACGTGAGCACGCTCTTTGGTTCGACCTAGATGTTCCGGAGTGACATCGCTTACGAGCGCAGCGCTTTGCGACGAGGTAGAGGTCGCGTGAGGGGCGATGAGCAAGACCCCCACGGAGACGATGAGTGGTAAGGCGATCGCCGCCCGAATCATTCGCCAATCGCTCTTCTCAGAGACGTTGCGTAAACGGAGCGGATTCTCTACATACTTGTAGGAGAGCCCAGCAACAATAAATGATGCGATAACGGCAGAGCCGAGTGCGATCTTGGAATTTGAAGTGGGATCTGAGAGCGAGCGCGCGAAGACGATGAACGGCCAATGCCAGAGATACCAGGAGTAGGAGAGATCGCCAATGCTACGCATGGCCTTCGAGCCAAGAATGTGATGGCTGGGAGAATCCGCATCCGCACCAGCCAAGAGGAGTAGGGCGGTCCCGAGAACTGGTGCGACAGTGACGCCACTTGGCCAAGCACTTCCTTCTGAAATAAAGAAGAGTGAGTAGGTGAGTAGTGCATAGCCGATAGCGGTAAAGAGAGGTGCGCGAGTCACTCGATATCCCTGGGAGAGCGCAATCGCGATCAGCGTGCCGGCGGCAAATTCCCAAGCACGCGTAATGGGTGAGTAAAAGAGAATCTGTCCGCGGTTAATAAACCGAATCTCCACCCC
>RGER01000104.1 GCA_009917815.1 Actinomycetota bacterium | reverse complement strand
GGCTCATCGAGCAGGAGAAGTGGGGGCTCGGCGGCAGCAACCACGGCGAGAGCTAAGGCGAGGCGTTGGCCTTCTGAAAGATCCCGTGGATGCAATTCGTGGTCAATCTCCGGAGTAATAATGTTGAGCAAGTTATGTGTCGTACCTGCAATCAGCCCGCGATCCTTATCGTTAGCCGCACATTCGGCAGAGACTGACTCGCTGAAGAGTAGATCGCCCGGCTCCTGGGGAACGAAGCCAACCAATCGGGAAAGTGAATGGCTTGAGAGTTCGCTCGGTTTATGACCGCCTAACGTTAGTACGCCTTTATCGGGGGATTTGAGCCCTACGAATGTGGCAAGCAGGGTCGATTTTCCTGCGCCATTGCGACCCATGACCGCCGATATGGTTCCGCGAGAAAAGGTGAGCGACACATCTCGCAATGCATTGATTTTTCCGTAAGAGACGCTCATTCGGTCGCATAGCGCAAAGGACTCGGATGATTGGAAGGCGTTGTCGCGCTTCTTCGGTGGCGATGAAGTGATGAGGCGTGTGCGTAAGGCGTCTGCAAGGCGCCGGGCATCTCGGATAGTGAGTGGAAGAGGGTCCCATGATTCATGGCGCGCTAATTCGATGAGTGGGGGGACGAATTCGCTCTCTTGGAGGGCAGTAATCGGATCACTGATGGAAACGTGCCCATCTCCGTGGACATGGATGATGCGATCGACGTACTGCACCACGCGTTCGAGTCGATGTTCCGCGATGACGATCGTCATTCCCACATCGTGAACGAGTCGTTGTAGGAGTGCGAGAACCTCATCGGCAGCGGTGGGATCTAGGGCGCTGGTGGGCTCGTCGAGTAGCAGAATTTTTGGATGAGCGGTGAGTGCGGCGCCGATGGCGACACGTTGCTGTTCGCCTGCTGAAAGCGTCGCCATAGAACGGGCGCGCAAAGCATTCAGACCGAGCAAATCCAACGTCTCTTCGACCCGCTTTCGCATGACATCGGGAGCAAGTCCAAGTGATTCCATAGTGAAGGCGAGTTCGTCTTCTACTCGATCTGAAACAAATCCAGCGAGTGGATCTTGCCCGATATAGCCAATCGATTCCGCTAGATCTCGCGGACGAAGATTTCGGATTGAGCGCTCTTCAACGTGTACCTCGCCGGTAAGTTCACCGCCGGTCAAATGTGGCGTGAGACCGTTCATAACCCTGAGGAGAGACGATTTACCCGAGCCGGTCGCCCCCATGAGTAGCACGAACTCGCCAGCCAAAATTTGTAGATTCACATCGGAAAATACTGCGTCGCCTTGATAGCGCAATGAGGTGTTCGTGAGCGAAATCATGATTGCCGTCCCACATAGAGCGCCGGAGCACACGCGAGAAGGAGTATAAAAATCAAAGTTGAATTGGATTGGAGGACGGTGCCAGCCGTCGCTGCGACGCTCACCCCTAGGAGGGGAAGCATGATGCCTTCCAGATTCCATCTAATCGGTCGATACACAGTGAGGCGCAATTTCTTCCCGCTGAGCCAGAGACCGATGACTGAAATGGAGATGGCGACTGTCAGCACTACCCAGGGGAAGTTGATAAAAGAAGTAGGTATCAGGAGGAGGTAAACACCGGCAACTATTCCCAGCAACCCTAGGAGCAGCATTACGGCGCTCAATCGTCGGCCAGGTTTCACTTGGGTTTGTCCGTACCCACGACTCTCCATAGCCGCGGCGAGGTCCAGCGACTTTGTGAGAGCGTCTTCGATCACGGGAATGAGTACCCGAGTAAGTGAGAGTCCTCGGCTTCCACGACTTCCACGCAATCTCTGCGCCGTTCTCACTCTCTTGATACTCGCCACGATCTGTGGCACAAAAGTTGTGGAGACAACAACAATGACTCCGGCTTCGTGAAGGGCTCGGGGAAGTGACTTTAGTACTTCCTTTGGGTGAGTCAGTGAAGATGCAGCGCCGAAGATAATTACCAGCGTTGCTAACTTCGCCCCTTCGCGAAGTATCAGCAGTATCTTCTCGGCACTCACGCTTCCGCCAATGCTAATTCCTGAGAGCCACTGGGGGAGATGAGTACTTGGCAGCGTGAGGAGTACATGCCCAGGAATTTTTGCGCCGAAAACCATCGCAATAACGAGTCGAATCACTAATAGTGTGGCCGCCAGACAAATCGCGTAGTTGATGGATTGGCGCCAGGGTCCATCGCTTCGACAGCTGAGCGAGACGACGAGTGCGCCCACGGTGATAGCCGCAAGTACCCACGTATTCGATGTCGCAGACGCAGCAAAAGTGAGAGCAAATGCCCAACCCCACCACGCAAGCGGGTGAATTCGTGAACCTGTTCTCAATGCGACTGATTGCATCTAGGGCTGCTCTCTCCGACGGGCGGCGATGCGTCTGTAGACGAGTAAGAGCAAGATCACGCTTAACCCGAAGTTGAGAATTCGAATTCCCCAGTTGGGTCCACTCTCAGTTGACGCGGGAGTGAATTTTTCGCCACAGCCTTCCTTCGGATATGAGTTGATACCGCAAATGAACCCCACAGAGTCAGTGCGAATCTTCGCTACTTTATTTAGTACGTCATATCCGTTTGCATCGACAGGGACGAGTGCGCAATCTATGACGGGCTTTGCGGGCGATTGGCCAACGGGGGCGTACGAATCTTTGCCAAAATCAACGACAACAGCGACGCGCTTCATCCCGTTGACTGCCTTGGTCTCTTTGCAATACTCAGAGAAGTTTGCCCGAATCGTGAGTGCCTCTGCGGCTTGTGGGCTCTTATTCGTGACAGAGAAGTACCAGCCTTCGACGGTGCCATCTGCTGGAATTCGAGTGGCGCCTTCGTTGGAGTAGGTCCACGAAATTGAGTCCTGGCTATGCCAGTAGGACCAGTAGCGGTAGAGGTAACCCGTCGCTTGGGCGCTCGTCGAAGTGGCGAGCGTAATGAGTGAAAGCGCGCCCAGGAGAGCGCCCAAGAACGCGGGGAACCTTCTCTTCATTAGTTTCTCAGGCTCCCGATGATGCTCTTGGTGAGATCAATTCCGCCGAAGTGGTGTACATCTAATTTCAGCGAGGTGGCAACTAGAAGCATCATCGCTAGTGGCCCAGGCTTTGCAGCGTTCGTTTTTGCTTCAAAGGCCCAAGAGATAGCGCCATCTGACATCGCAGCCACTGCGGTAGAGATGGCAGGGTATCGATACCCACTTCCCACTAGAGCAAGCGTCGCCCAGGCCGTGGTGTTCCAATCGGTTCCGGTACCAAACGCGCTGGGAATGCCGCGAGGGTTATTTGAGAGGCGGGTAGCCAGATAGAGCATTGCTCCGTCGGCAACTTTTGTCGTACTCGTACTTTTTGATGAGCATGGATTAATGGGTGCCGGGTTTGATTTGGTGATGACAAGGGGTAGGGCAACTCCGGTGAACGCAAATGCTGCTTGAGCCGTCGCGTAATCATTCGCTGTGAGGCCATCTGACACCTGGTAATCGAGTGCGCCACTCTTTCCCGCGCCTGCACTGCAGTTCACTTGATACTTGGCCAGAATGCCGGCAGCAACGTTTCTATATTTCGTAGGGTATATCGCATTGAGAGCTACAAACATCAGCCCTGTTGAGTTCGCATCGCTTGCGGTGGGGTCGTACTCTGCCGATGCTTGCGCCAAAGGGTTAAATCCGATGCCGCCATCCTTATTGCGGTGGGCGAGAAGCCACGTGGCACTCTTCATGGCAACTCCTTTCTTTCCCGCCACTTGCAATGCGGCGGCAGCGATGGCTGTTGAGTTTGAATCCTCTTGAGCGATATCGCATGGAGTTGCTAAGTCGGCGCGAAATGATTCGTATCCACCATCAGCGCACTGCTGGCTCGCGAGCCAATCGATCGCGCTCGAAGCAGGTTTAATTTTTGCGCCAGTAAGGGCGAGGAGCGCGAGCGATTGTCGATAGACACCGTCGTAGGTAGGGTCGGTTGTCCCATAAAGTCCGGCTGAATTAGCAGTCGCCTGGGCTGGCGACGAGAGAGTAAGTGCGCATAGGAGAGCGATAGCAAGTGATGTGGCTGAAGAGCGTGCTGTGGTTTTCAAGGTGGAGCCTTTCCTATCATTCAAATGTAGATCAGTAGAGCTCTTCCAGCGTTATCACAATAAAAAACCCGTCATCTCTGTGCAGAGATAACGGGAGAGCGAGGGTGATGACCCGGGCGTCGCCCCGCAGACCTCGGCGGGTGTTGACCAAAACCTTGTTTACGGGTAATCCGACTTGTCGATGTACGACTCACGGTTGCGGGTCAGCGCCGGAATTTCACCGGACTTCCCCCATAAGCAGGGCATTAAGTTGTATGCGAAGCAGACCACGCTCGGGCACTGTTCGTCAACTCCCCGCGCCGAATGGTTCGTTCATCTGAAGGGGCTATTGTGCGCCTATGGAACATCGTCGACTGGGCCGTTCAGGCATGTACGTTTCGGAAATTAGTTACGGTAACTGGATCACCCATGGCAGCCAGGTCGAGGCCGATGCCGCCATCGCTTGTGTGAAAGAGGCACTCAACCTCGGCATCACCACCTTTGACACAGCCGATGTCTATGCCGGCACGAAAGCCGAAGTAGTTCTGGCTACGGCGCTCAAGGGCGTGAAGCGCGAATCGTATGAACTCTTTACTAAGACTTACTGGCCGATCGGAGCAGGTAAGAATGATCGCGGGCTCTCACGCAAACACATTATGGAAGCGTGCGAAGGATCGTTGCGACGGTTGAAGACAGACCATATCGATCTTTATCAAGCTCATCGCTTCGATCACGAGACGCCTTTGGAAGAAACATTACGTGCGTTTGATGATCTCATCCGCCAGGGCAAAGTGATTTACATCGGATTTAGCGAATGGAGCGCATCTCAGATTCGCGATGCCCTCAAGATTGCTCGTGAGATGGGATTCGATCGATTCGTTTCCTCGCAACCGCAGTACTCGATGTTGTGGCGGGTTCCCGAGAGCGAAGTGATTCCTCTCTGCGTGGAAGAGGGGATTGGCCAGATTGTTTGGTCGCCCATCGCGCAAGGCGTTTTGAGTGGGAAGTATTTACCGGGTAAGAAGGCGCCAGCCGGATCACGTGCCACCGATAAGAAAGGTGGGGCAAACATGATTTCGC
>RGER01000103.1 GCA_009917815.1 Actinomycetota bacterium | reverse complement strand
CAAGAACTGAAAGTGCCATCACGACAGAGGAGTGACCAAGCGAAAAGAAGAGGCCTACACCAAGTGGCTTCTTTCCTTTTGCCAACATCAAACGTGTGGTGTCATCGATCGCTGCGATGTGATCGGCATCGAATGCATGGCGCAAACCAAAACCGTAAGCCAACGCACCGGCGCTCGCGTAAATGAGTGCGCCTTTACTATCCGTGATCGCGTGATACTTCGGATTAGAGTTGAAGTAGATGAAAAGACCCCAGCCCACGATATGCAGCATCGCGACAAAGCCCAGGACCCCAAAGAGCGCCGGCCACTCGCTCCGCTCAAATTTCAAAGCGTGGCGCAGGCTCGGCTTGGCGGGAGTGGCTACGCTGGTCATAGATAAAGGTTAATGCAAATCATTTGCATCTGCATTATTTAGCGGAAAGGGGTATTGATGCGTGCTCCGCTCCGCCTTGCTGCCCTCCTGGGCGCGCTCATCCTCCTTCCTTCCTCGCTCCTGCCGGCGTGGGGCGCTGCCAAGCCCACTAAGGCGACCACCAAGGTCGCTACCGTCATCCCCACACCGGTTCGTGGCTTAATGGCGGTCGATACGCGCCCAGATCGGATCACCCTCGGTTGGCAGGCGCCCAGCAAGGGCCTCCCCCTCGATTCCTACCTCGTGATGTGGAGTACCGACGGAGGGATCACTTGGATTTCAGACCAAAGCGTTACTAAAACTGCTTTTTCAATGACGAATGTTGAAACGAACACGGTCTACACCTTTGCCGTCAGCGCAGTGAATTCCAAGGGAATTAGTTCAGTCTCGATCGTCAATGCGAGTGCAAATTATCCGACACCACTTCCCTTGTCCGAGCTTGCGCTCGCCCCTTACCAAGGTTTGGGTTTTTGGATTGACATGTATTCATGGCGGAGAGTACATGTAAAGCAGAAGAAATTTACTGCGACGTATCAACCTTTCACATGCGACAGTATCGACGAAGCAGCTTCGTATGGAGCGCGCACACTCTTCATACAAACTGCGATGCCGGTAGAGGATGCCACCATCTTGGATCCTGACGATCTGTCGCAATTGATCGCCTGTGCCAAGAAGAACAACTTGTACGTTGTTTCTTGGTATTACCCACAATTGCTTAACGTAAATCTTGATTTTACCCGAGCTTTAGCATCGGCAAAACTTCCTGGAGTTGATGCCTTCGCACTTGATATTGAATCTCGAAAAGTAGGAGAGGTATTTGATCGCAACAAGCGCCTCGTAGAACTTTCTGATCGACTACACGCCGCGCTACCAAATATGGCAATGGCCGCTATCACGTATACGCCATACAACCTTGACGAAGTACAACCGAGCACATGGCCATACTTTCCGTGGGCTGCGCTCGCAAAAGATTTTGCAGTGTGGCAGCCAATGACCTATTGGAATGTGCGCAAAGGTGATCTGGCGAGAGGCGCGGCGTACACGACGCACACTATTAATGGTCTGAGGGTTCATCTAGGACCCGCTGCGCGTCTAAACATTGTGGGTGGGCTGAGCAGTAACGGAAAAGAGATTGCAGGGATGATCGATTCGATGCAACTCGCAGGTGCCGGAGTTATTGGTGGCGGCATCTATCAATGGTCACAGATGACCTGCGCGGCAAAGGATGCGCAATTACGCATTAACGCCTACGACGGTAGTGGTTCGCTCCGTTCCTTGCCGGCGATCGCACCGAAGTACACCAAGTTCTGCACGCCAAAGCCAATGGCTACTCCCGTGCCGGCTCCCGTGCCAGTTGCACCCTCGGAGAGCGCGACCGTCACCTCCTGATCTCCTTGCGCTTTGATACCCCCAGGGGTATATTGATCCGCACCAGAGAGAAGGGAAAAGATCCTCATGTGTAGCCCAGTTACCTGCCGCCGCTGCAAGAAGACCACGTGGTCCGGCTGCGGCCAACACGTAAAGCAAGTGATGGCCGGTATCCCCAAGAGCCAGCAGTGCGATTGTGCCAACAACCCACCAGCGCCAAAAGAGAAGTCCGGCGGCATGTTCGCAAAGATATTTAGTCGATGAATGTGCTCACTACGAGAACCGCGGTTGGTGCGGCACTGCTAATACTCACTAGCGCCTGTTCATCCAGTGGAGTCATAAATCTGTGACTTACGCGGTGTACTGCCGCTCTGGTCGCCGCTCAGCTATCGCCACGACAAAGATGAGCAGCAAGGGATTTATGAGCCTCTTTAATCTCGACGGTGGTATCGGTGCTTGGCAAGCCAACGGCGGCGCGTTAGTTACCTCATGAAAGAGATTCTCATTATTGGCGGAGTCGCCGGCGGAATGTCGGCCGCTACTCGTTTACGACGCCTCGATCCTGAAGCTTCGATTATCGTGTTCGAGCGCTCCGGACACGTTTCCTATGCTAACTGTGGCCTTCCATATTTTGTAGGTGGAGTTATCGAAGATCATGATGCTCTATTACTTCAGACTCCAGAGTCACTACACGCACGCTTTCGCCTCGATGTAAGAGTCAATCATGATGTGCTCTCTGTAAATGCCGAAGAGAAATACATAGTCGTGCGCGACGTACTGGCAGATACCGTTTCTCAATACTCATACGACTACTTGGTTATGAGCCCGGGAGCCTTACCGGTGGTGCCGCCGCTGCCTGGAATTGAACTGGCTTACACACTCCGCACTGTTGAAGATGTTGATCGCATTGCATTCGCTGTGTCAAAGAAACCAGAGAAGGCAGTTGTAGTGGGTGGGGGATTTATTGGCTTAGAAACCGCCGAAAATCTGCAACACAGAGGAATCCAGACCACACTTATCGAAGCAACAGAACAGGTCCTGGCTCCGCTTGACCCTGAGATGGCCAGCTACGTGACTAATGAACTCACCAGTCAGGGAATCCAAGTACGCCTGGGGAGCGCGATTACATCGATCGATCCAGGTGGTGTTCATCTTGCTGATGACGCTTACTTACCTGCCGATCTCGTCATCCTCGCCATTGGTGTGAAGCCAGATATTTCGCTCGCTAAAAGTGCGGGCGTCGCTATTGGAGAACGAGGAGGTATTCAAGTTGATCAACATAACCGCACAAGCAATGAAGCAATCTATGCAATCGGAGATGCTGCCGAGAAACTTGATGCGCTCGACGGTAGTGCGACACTCGTTCCACTAGCAAACATTGCAAATCGCCAAGGCCGCGTTATTGCTGATCACATCATGGGTCGCACCACTCGCGTGGTTCCTACGATTGGGACTGCAATCGTCAAAGTCTTCGACCTCACAATTGCAGTGACCGGTTGGAACGAGAAGCGTTTGAGAGCAAGTGGACGTGAGATTTTGGTTTTACATTCACATCCTGGTTCACACGCCGGTTACTACCCTGGAGCAAAAACAATGGCACTCAAGATCATTATCGAACCCAAAACTGGTTTAATTCTCGGCGCACAAGGTGTTGGCAAAGATGGCGTTGATAAACGCATTGATGTTATCGCTACGGCCATACGAGCAGGGCTGAAAGCGGTGGAACTCGCTGATTTGGAATTAGCCTACGCACCACCATTCGGCTCTGCAAAGGATCCAGTGAACATGTTGGGCTATATGGCGGAGAACATTCTCTCCGGACTCACGAGCAATGTGCAGTGGAGCGATATCGCTGCACTCAGGGCGAGGGGTTCACATCTGCTCGACGTTCGATCGGCGAATGAGTTTGCAGCGGGGAGCATTCCGGGTGCAGTCAACATACCTATCGATGAGCTGCGAGAGCGCATCAACGAGATTCCCAAAGGAAACGTGGTAGTCCTCTGTCAGGTGGGTCAACGTGGGCATACCGCAACTCTGTTGCTACGTGAACTTGGAGTGGATGCCGCCAATCTCGACGGTGGCTATCTCACTTGGAAGCATTCCCCGGCGAGGGTGGCCTGATGGATCATAAGTTCAGCAATAATTCCCGACCAATGGAAAAGGAGGCGCTCATGCAAATTGATGCTGAAGTTGTCGGAGATATAAGCAATCGCTTGCGAAGAGCTCGCGGGCAGATAGATGGGGTACTCGCCATGATTGAAGAGGGGCGCTCCTGCAAGGAGGTTGTCACCCAGCTAGCTGCTGCCTCGAAGGCCCTTGATCGGGCCGGATTCAAGATCATTGCAAGTGGCATTCGACAGTGCACAAATGATGACAATGCACCTATGACTTCCGAGGAATTAGAAAAACTCTTTCTCTCCCTCGCTTAGTCCATGGTGGAACAACCCCGCTATGATTTCTGGTGCCTCGTAAAAAAGTTACGGAGCAAACCAGAACGGGCATCTTATGAAGCGCACCGGGTTCCTGCTCCTATCGATCATCGCTCTGGTCTCTTCCATGATCTCTGCCATGATCTCGCCGGCATATGCCGATGTAACCCCTGACGAGCAATGGATTGCTTCGCAACCGGCCGACCTGCTCACCACTGCCTACTTAGGATTCCTCGCTGATGGCATTGGCGCCGCTCCAAACTCTGCAGACACTTATCTTTTAGGGCAAGACGCGGATGGCACCACCGTGGGGGCCAGCAATGTCTTAGCCAATCACTGGTGCAAAGCAGTCTCAGATCCTGAGTGCGCAAAAGTAAAGTACTTTCAATATTCAGCAACCTTAGGATTTTGTTCTTCGACAATAACGACGGATTGCATCACAAGCGTCGAGGCAGTTGATGCCACCGGTAAAGCACTAGCAGTAAATAAAGTTAAGTCGCTCTCCGGAACGAAATATCAGCCCTTCACCGGCTATCCTGAAAAGGGCATTCCCAATGGCGGCGCCGCAGAAATCGTTGATATCCCAGGGGCACCACACTCCGGAGGAACCCAGTACTTGATCGATGTTCATAACGATGGCGCCTTTATGAATGGCTCTGATAAGTCACTCTCCAAGAGTTTTAATGCGCAGATTTTCGGAATCAAACTCGGACCAGCCCCTGCTGGAGCCGACAAGGCTTATCAAACAACCGCGGTCTACCCGGGCCAGAAACTGGGAGATATGCCTAAAGGCGGGGACATTGTTAATTCAGCTTGCGTAGTTTTCTCCGCTGCCGATAAATCATGTGCGCTTGCCTATGCGATGCCGCTAGATGTCACTTTTAAAATAAATATTAAGACTTCGATTTACATCATGGGTTGGTTCCATGGCCGCATCTCCAATGCAAGTAC
>RGER01000102.1 GCA_009917815.1 Actinomycetota bacterium | reverse complement strand
CAGCGTGGGTAGCACCGTGAGAATCGTCCCCACCCAAGGATGGAAAGGATCGAGTCGAAATGCGCGACCAAAAACCTCTGCGACTGAGACGCGGGGAATCTCCAAATCATTCTGCTCCCAGAGTGAATGGCTCAATGGCCGGAAGTAGTCACGAGCGACTCTTTCGATGCGCTCAGAGATGCGTTGCCACTCGTCGCTCCCTTGGGCCGACTGTAGCGACGTGAGATCTGCTTTAATGTGCTCGATTTCGGCCATAAAAGTTGCCGCGCCACTCACGCCTAAGAAAGCCCCAAGATTATCGAGCATCTCCTTTTCTCTTTGCTCACCACTTTCGAGGGCCAACTTCTCCAAAATCAATTTTCGACGTTCAATCTGATAGCGATCCCGCATAGTGAAAACAAGCGCTGTGATAAAAAGTGAGAATCCACCGATGATTGCCGATGAGATGGTGCGTCCCACAATTTCGGATGCAATATGCAGGTGGCCAATCAAATCTAAGCGGTAGCTCGCATACCCAGTCCCGAACCCCTTCACCGCGCCAACCAAAACACCGGTGACGATGATGCTCTGGTAAGAGCGCGGGATTAAGTGACTTTTCCTAAAGTAGGTGAACTTGGCGCCAAGTAGGACTATAGCTGCCCCAATAGTTCCAAGAGTTGATGCCCAAATCCATCGCTTCACGTCGTGCGAATCGGAAAGATCTGCGCGTTGTCCTACGACGGAGAAAATGGTGATGGGAAGAAGGATGATAGCCGGCCAGATCATCAGGGCCCGGCGTCCGCCTACCGCATCGAGAATTCGAGCTTCAGTCGGCGTCATGCGAAGGTGCGCCTCCGGTGAGAGACGAGCCGCATCGTTTCAATCTGCGAATCAGTGAATTCCTTAACTCTTGGCACACCAGCAGGACGAGTGCGGTGACCTGCAGGAGTACTCGCGGCTCGTTTAGCATTCTTGAGTGCAGTGACGACTTTTTCGATGTCACCCATCTCTCGTTTGATAAGGAATTCAACTCCGGCCGGTGCTTGGGACAAATTTGGCCCGAGCAAGCGAGGGTCCTCAATACTCGTCAGCATCACAATCCCTACTTGGGGAGCGCGCTGTCGCACCGTAACTGCGAGATCAAGGCCATTGGGGCCCTTACCTAAATTGAGATCAAGTAAAGCGACATCTGGTTGAAGGTCGAGAATCAATTTCAAGCCTGCACTTGCATTATCTGCAGCTCCTGCAATAACCAAACCTTGAGAGGTCAATGATGTGCTCAATAATCCGCGAGTGAAATCATCATCTTCAACTAAGACAACCTTCAAATTCTCCATGGCCTAATTATGGTGCCTATTGCCAGCGTGCCCATAGGGGGTAAACCCAGGAGAGATTTAGGGCTCCAACTCGGTCGGGAGTTCGACAACTTCCTCGCTTTGACCGTCACTCAAAGGTTTGTCGTACTTGAGGAAAATTCTCGAGTAAACGAGATGTCCGTCGGCAGTTGTGACCAGATCGGAGAGCAAGACGCTTGCGGTGCGCACATCATAGTTTCCACTCGCACAGTCGGGATCGCAGGTGTTCTTTGTCGAAGTGGCTAATCCGAAAGCGGATTCCTTGCTCCATGAAGCCCACAAAATCTTGGAAAGTTGCTGCCCGCCGTCAGCGCAGTACAACTGCAATTCCTTCGGAGCCTCTAGATACTCATTGCAATCAATAACAAATACTCCGGAGGAAGCGACATCTGGGGATGGGGCGGCAGTCACCGCAGGGGAAGTGACGGGGTTTACTCCCTCTCGAGGAACTCCCGACGTTGAGCACCCCACTAACACCAAAGAGAAAATCGCCAACCCCGACCTAAAGCGTCGAGAGCCAAAGAAATTAATCCTTAGCAAGGGCGCGAAACTTTAACGAGTCACGACCGTGATTTTTACTGCGCTCGTGGATCCTTCTGATCTGCTGTTCGACATCAGCGATAGCTAAATCGAATGCCGCAAGATCATTGAACGCCGCGCTCTCAGCTCTCAAGAGAGGTCCTGATCCTCGGGAGGTGAGAACCACTCGATGAGACGCCTTACCATGCCGCGGATTTTGCTCGTGAAGAATTTCTACTTCCATCCGATCAATCACCACGCTAAAGCGCTCCATACTTTTTAACTTAGAAGTAGCCATCTCGCGAAAATCTTCTGCGAGGCTTGCGTGGCGGGCGTGAATGGTAATTTCCATAACTACCTCCTAGGTGTTGCTGATCCTGACTATACCCGTGGAAAGTCTTCGGTGCGGGAGGTTTATCTACACCTTTTTGAAACCAGGTGGACAGCTGGGACTGGAGGATGTGACAACTTTGACAGCTTTACCTTTCACGCACTTGATAGTGACCACCTTCACCACTTTCTTACTGGGAGTAGGTGTCTTGGAAGGAGTAGCGTTCGTAGCCGGAGCGTTCTCGGGAGCTTTCTCCTGGGTTAATTTAACTCTTAGTTTTGGCTGTGAGAAGGTAAATCCATACGCCCCCAACCTGAACCATCCATCCTTTTCACCTACGTTCTCAGTAGCGACGCTGGATACTCCATTTTCGTTCACTATTGAGATGCTCGCCTTGATAGGTGCACTCGAAAAGCCATAAATGCATCGGGCAACTTCAGCGCGTATCGATAGATCGTACGTTCCCTTCATTATGTTGCCGCCTGCGGTGTAGTGAGGTGCGGCAATTTGGTAATCCAAAGTTTGATCCTGTTGATTAAAGTTTGGTGGTCCAGGGGTATATGCAGTGGCGTTTGAAGTCACTAAACCATTTACTTGATTCCCAGTCGTGAAACATCTTGCCAAGTTTCCCATGGAGTCTTCAGGGACACTATTCAAAAAGAATTGTGGCGTCATGATCGTAGCTTTGTCACCAACAAGCGGAAGCCAGGCTTTCATTGCATCAAAGTCATCACTCGTGTGCAGCGCACGAAATTGCCACTGTGTCGGATCCTTCTCGCCGTTCTTATTCCCGTCATAGCCAAATCCAGTATCTTGCTGGTATCGACCTTGCAAATACGGCGGCAAATTTTGCCAGGTAGAAAAACCTGTGAGCACCGGCACTTGGACAGGCTCCCCTTCCACGGTGAGGGAGATGCCATAACTCTCGCTCTTGGTATCTATATATGCCTTACCGAGGCGACCGTAAAACCAGGAGACCGGGGGTTTAGCAAAGCGTAAAACGATTCCGTAACGCACTTCTGGCGCAAATGCTGTTCGTCGTTGGCAAACACTCTCACTGTTAGTGGAGCACCCATACTTCACAAACCCATCGCCGCCGCCATTATTTGCTTGCGCCAGTGGAAAATTGCCAGCGATTGGATTTGCCGCGTAGAAACCTAACGACATGGTGTGAACGGAGAATGGCTGTACAACGCCGTCAGCAGATCTTGAACTCTTCTGGTTTAAGTAGGTTTTCACCACATACGTCTCGTTGCCAGATCCATTGGTTACTCCGGGAATCTTCCAGAGACTTGGAGTGCTTCCCGCAGCTAGGTTGAGCCGAGAATTCCCTTTAAAGGTGTGTTCTAATGTCGCGGGGAAATTTCCTACTAAGGAGCCGACTACTTTCTTATCACCGACTAAGGCATATACCGATTCGATGCAATAGTTATCTTGATCATTAAGGCACGGTGGCAGAATTGCAATCGCTTCGAATTTCTTGGCTTTCGAGCAGGTGGCGTCGTCAATCGAGTCACAATAAGCAGTTCTTGAACTCTCTAGATCGAAGATATATGGATGGTTTGGGTAGAAGCGATCGTAATCACCTAAAAAGGATGCTGCTGCCATACGTGGATCTCTTGCGTCATCGAAGATAAATCCGATTCCTTTGGCAGTGAGGTCCTGGGCGAGGTACGGGCCAACGACTTCCGGTGCAGGACTATCCGCAACCGCAGTTTGAAGAAGTAAGGGCGAGCCAAATACGACCCCACCAATAATGAACGCAACCAAAACCGAAGCAAACTTTTGCATCAGCGCCAGAAACCTCCGAAGTAAGTTCCGACCAACTCTAATACCGCTCGGCACGAATAAATAGGGGTAATTTACAAGGTGGGCCATGCCTACAGGGTTCGGTGAATAATGAACTGGAAGCGCCCTTCGACAAAGTAGGTATCGCTAGCCATCACAGGAATGCCATCACGTAAAAAGTGCACCTGCCTGAGGAGCAGGTAGAGCCCCGACTTGGGTCGCCCCTTTCCCCAGCCCACCTCCGTGGAACTCATTGCGTGAATTTCTGCGAGCGCGCGTACTGGAAATATCCCCAGTTTGGCAAAGGCGCGAAAGACGCTCCCTTTGCCCATCTCACCAATGCTCTCCTCGGGTAGGTCGCGTATCGCAACCGCGTCGTAGGAGTAAGCCACCACTTCCGCATCCGCCAGAATTGCCCGCTCCATATAGAGAACCGGCTCACCTTCTGCGATCTGCAACCGAAACGCCTCGTCCGCAGTTGCCCCTCGTCGCTTCACCACACGGTGGGTCATCCCAGGTTCCAGACCCATTGGCCAGTAAGGTCCCGTTTTCGAGCTGTACAACAAGCTGGCGTTTGCGCAGGGCTTCAAGCAACTGGGCGCCAGCACCGAAGCCCTGCTCTACGGTTTGTTTGAGTACGCCCATTGTGCCGCGGCTGCCCCACATGGCTCTGGAGATGGAGACCCAGATTGGTGAAACAACAACTGGAACATTGGCGGATCGGCAACAGTGCATCTGTTGCTCAAATGACGATTGCACCCTGCAGTTGAATAGGTGTACAAGATCAAACCCTTTAACATTGGGTGTGTCGCTGTTGACCATCTCAACCTGGTGCCCGCGCTGCTGCAAACGCTTGGCTGTTTCACGGATCTGCACGCCGTCGCTGTGGTCATCCGCGGCTTGCGTCAACGCATGAATGTGCGACTGTTCGATGCGCACGTCCGACCACGCCTTCACTCCGTCGCTCACGTCATGGATGTCAAGATGACGACCGACGAACGATGACACCCACAGCCCGTCCGTGGTGCTGCGCGCCACCTCGGGCCCGATGTCGGCATCTTCGATGGTCAGGTGTACCGCTCCGTCGTGTTGCCGGACGCACCAGTACGGCCCGCATCGGATGCGGGCATGCCGGATCGTGACGTTCCGTCCGTAGACCTCGACCGGCCCGTCCACCACGACGTGATCGAGGATCGCGCCGTCGTCGCGGATTTCCAACGGGCCGTCAAAGGTCCGCAGGCCGGTGGT
>RGER01000101.1 GCA_009917815.1 Actinomycetota bacterium | reverse complement strand
CGCGCTCGCATATCGAGAAGCAATCGCGAGCGTTACCTCGTTACCTCTGGAAACTATTATCTACTCACACGATCATCGTGATCACGCTTCAGGTGCCGCTGCGCTCGCAGGAGGAAGCGATTTGCGCATCATTGCTCACCGGAATGCGGCCGCTCAATTAGCCCGACGCAATGATGCAGAGATTCTGCCTCCGAATTTCCTCATCGACGACCATTATGAAATCTCTGAAGGCGATCTTCACGTAGAGTTGCGCTATCTCGGCCCTAATCACTCCGATTCAAATCTCCTCTTCTTCTTGCCAAGGTTGGTGCAACCAACAGTCATTTGGGTAGATGGTGTAGAGCCGGGAGTAGCCCCGTATCGAAATCTGCCAGATACCGACTTCCGAGGATTGCAATCCACCCTTGACGAGTTAGTGAAGATGGATTATTCGCAGATCGTCGGCGGTCATGCAGGACCAGATGCATTCCAATGGGTCCACGATTACCGCGACTTTTATAACGAGTTAGTGGAAGTCGCGATTCGCGAGAGCAGTAGCGGCAAGCACGTCGCGCCACCAGATGCTGATGGTGTGGCGGCAACGGAGATCGTGCGTATTGGTATCGCGGATGCCGTTACTGCGAGCCTTCGACCGAAGTATGGACATTGGCGTGGATATGAAGAGTGGGTTCCGCAAACTACGGATCGGGTTTTGAGTTATCTAATTACGGGTAATTAATTCCCTATTCGTTCCCATCACGTTTCGCTATTCTTGTGTTATGCGCAGGCTCGTGGCCCTGGTAACACTCACAATCTTTTTTGGTCCTTCTGCACTTGCCGCTGGCCCTGGAGAAGCTCCTGGCCTCTCACGAGTAATGCAGGGAAACAATACTTATGGAATTCGCGATTTCACCAGCAAGTTGCCTCCCACCACTATGTTGGGTTACTTCAAAGCGAATCTCCCCACGGTAGTTGATGCCCGGGGTAACAAGATGAAAGATCCAGATTCACTGGGTGTCGCGTTTACCTCAGAGACTCCCATGCCCTCGCTCTCGTCCATTCGTGTTTTCACATCGGCAGCATCCGAAGTTAACTCAGTTGCTTCCTATCTCTGTAAAGGAGTGAGCGATCCTACCTGCGCCCCTAATCATCCCATTACGGTCTCGATGCAAATTGATTCAGTCATGGGCATATGCGCAAATTCACCAGGCACCTCCTGCATTGAGAAAATTACGGTGACCACCGAAGATGGAAAAACGAGCGCCATTTCTCCCATAAAACAACTGCCCAGCGTTGCTCCCACTTTTCCCGCAGGAAGAGAAGAGGGTGGCTTGACCTATCCCGCAGGGGGAGCAACTTGGCTTTGGAGCGATGGCCAATCGGGGCTCTATTTCGTGCGCGGCGTGATCGTTACTAAGGCCGTGAAGATGAGTTCCAAATGGATCTCTCAAGCTCCAACGTTAGAGTTTGAAATCACCCCTGTGGTTACCGAAGATGCTCCAGTAATTGCGCCCCGCCTCGAGACTTTTGCCTTGAACGGCACCGATACACCTGTTGTTCGTACCGTGGGAATCTTTCCCGATTGTGTAATTACCGATACAGGTATTTGCTATCACAGAACTACATTTCCCAACGGAGTGCGCCTCTCGGCGACTTTGCAAGTACCCAGTAATCTCTCGGGCTGGGTCAATGGTCGTTTACTCAAGCCCGATGTCACATCGAAACCTCTTTCGTCAACGGTTGATCAATTAGTGATCACCGCCGGAGCAACGAAGAACATTGTGGCGGGATCCTTTGTAAAGACTTCTCTGATCCCACCCGCCCTCCTCACAAACGCAGATGGCTCACTCAATTTCTTTGGCGTCAACAAAGACCAAGGTGGAGCTGTGATGAGTTCGGGGGATGTGAATGCCCTTGAAGATTACAAGAAGTGGCAGAGCGCCCTAGGGGAGAGGGCCCTCATCATTAATGAAGCGTGGACGGTAGCAAGTACGCTCACTCCGGCAACGGACACATGCAGAGTGCAAGGCATTCAAGGAGTCGTCACAAGCAATGCAAGCGCTTATTCGCCGGGCGCACCAGAGTGGAACGCGGCGCTACAGACAATTGACTATCGTGTTGCTGCACCACACTTTGCTCCAGATGGCAGCACTCTAAATTTGGGTACGTATGGGCTTTCAATGAAAGCTGACTTAATGAAGTGCCTCTACAAGATAACTCGTATTCCCTCATTTGCTTCGATTTCAATTACGAGTGAATCAAGTGGAGAAAAGAATATTGAGAGCGTTGCGATTGGCCAGAATGGGGACTGGGTACATCTCAGCGCGGATGGATTTACGTTCTCATCGCCAACGCTGCGAGTAAAGCTTGCTCAAGCCGAACCCACACAGTCAGCAACCCCACCCGTCACTACTACTGTGCCTGCACCATCTACACCAGTGGCGGTCACAGTGGCCCCCGCAAAGACGACAATCACCTGTGTGAAAGGAAAAACAACCAAGAAGGTAACGGGAGTAAAACCGCTCTGCCCCACTGGCTACAAGAAGAAGTAATTACCAAATACGAACGCGCTCTGCTGGATCGAGCCAGAGCGCATCTTTCTCAGTCACATCAAATGCTTCGTAGAACTCGTTGAGGTTGCGCAGTACCGCGTTGCAACGATGCTCATCTGGTGAGTGTGGATCGGTAGCAATGCGTTGGATCGCAGCTTCGGGTCGATTCTTGCTCCGCCACACTTGAGCCCAGCCAATAAAGAGACGCTGATATCCATCAAATCCATCAAGGGTTGGCGCACTCTTGCCAGCGAGCGAGAGTTGATATGCCTTATGGGCGATGGTGAGACCGCCCAAGTCGCCGATGTTTTCGCCGATAGTCAGCGCACCATTGACCTGGTGGCCCGGGGCGGCGATGGGCTCGAGTTGGTTGTACTGCTCAATTAATTTCTTCGTACGTGCTTCAAAGGCATCTCGATCAGCTTCGGTCCACCAGTCGGTGAGGTTTCCGTCGCCGTCGAATTTAGAACCTTGATCATCGAAGCCATGGCCGATCTCGTGGCCAATGACTGCGCCGATTCCACCGTAATTAACAGCGTCATCGGCATCGATATCGAAGAAAGGTGGTTGCAAAATGGCGGCGGGGAAAACGATTTCGTTCATAGTGGGGTTGTAATACGCGTTCACTGTTTGCGGAGTCATATGCCACTCGTTGCGATCGACTGGCTTACCGAGTTTGGCGATAGCGCGATCAACTTCAAATGCAGTTGCGCGATAAACATTCCCAATGAGGTCATCTGCGGTGATGTCGAGAGATGAGTAATCGCGCCACTCATCGGGGTAGCCAATCTTGGGAGTGAACTTCGACATTTTCTCGAGCGCGCGCTTCTTAGTTTCGGCGCCCATCCAATCGAGTTCCGAAATATCAATACGGTATGCCTCAATGAGATTGGCAACTAACTCCTCCATGCGCTTCTTCGCAGCGGCGGGGAAGTGGCGCTCTACGTAGAGCTTGCCGGCAGCTTCGCCGAGTACACCTTCGATAAGAGAGACTCCTCGCTTCCAACGATCGCGCAATTGTGGCGTCCCATTAAGCGTGGTGCCGTAGAAATCAAAGTTGGCGTTTACAAACTCACTAGAAAGGTATGCGGACATTCCGCTGAGTGTGTGCCAGAGCATCCACTCTTTCCAGACAGGAACGTTCTCTTCTATGAGCAACGTATTGAGGCCCTCATTGAATTCTGGTTGGCGAACAACGACGTGCTCTAGCGCTGCTGCGGGCAAATTTCCCGCCTCTAACCAGACATCCCAATCAAAGTTGCTCAGCAGAGTATTGAGCTGTGGCCGCGTCATCTTGTTATATGTGAGATCCATCTCGCGGTTTTTTACTACGTCGTAGTGGAAGTTCGCGATCGATGATTCCAATTCAAAAATTCTTTTCGCGGCTCCGGCACCATCCGGAAGCTTTGCAAAATTAAACATACGCTCAATATGAGCAACATACTTCTCGCGAATATCCGCGTATTGATCATCTTTGTAGTACGACTCATCGGGCAAACCGAGACCAGATTGTTCGAGATAGACGATGTAGGAGTTGGAATCCTTCATATCTACTTCGATAAAGACGCTCATCGGTGTGCTGACTCCGCGGCGACCAAGTTCACCTAAGAGGCGGGCAAAGTCCGTCATGTTGTCGATGCCTTGAATCTTCTTAAAGTCTTCCGCGAGTGGTGAGATGCCAAGAGCTTCGATCTTCGCCTCGTCCATAAAGGATGCGTAGAGGTCGCCAACTTTCTGGGCTTCGGTTCCCACGGCTGCTTTGCTAGCCGCCGCTTCTTCGATGATGGTGCGAATGTTCTTCTCAGACTCTTCACGCAGATGATGGAAGGCGCCGTCGGATGCACGGTCTGCAGGAATCTCGTGAGTATCGATCCACTTGCCGTTCACGTGGCGGAAGAGATCATCCTGGGGACGAACCTCGGGGTAGCCGTGGGATAGATCTATTCCGCTCTTCATGATTCTCCTTTATGGCCAACTCTCAAAGAGCGGCGAGGGCTTGCGTGGCGACAGCGTTTAACTCGGATGTGACATTACTCGACTTTAAATCAGCGCACATCTTTGGAGTCCAGAAAGAGCGAAGGTGCTTGACCACCTCCGCGGCTGGATCGTGGGCACCCATCGAATTAGCCGCGATCTGGTTGATCATGCGCACGAGCGAATCGATCGAGTTACTCATGCGCCAACTCAAGCCCAAGATCTGCGGCCGCCATACCGATCTCTTGTGGCGGCCTGAGAGAGGGTCTGATTTCCACTGCAGTCACCTTGTACTCCGGGCAATTCGTAGCCCAATCTGAGTATTCGGTGGTGACTACGTTGGCGCCACTGGTGGGGTAATGGAAGGTTGAGTAGACGACACCGGGTGGTACGCGATCTGTGATGGAAACTTTCATCACCGTTTCACCTACGCGACTTGAGAGTGTGGCAAAAGATCCATCGGTGATGCCGCGAAGTTCGGCGTCAGATTCATGCATTTCAAGAAGATCTTCGGGGTACCAATTCACATTCTCGGTACGACGAGTCTGTGCGCCTACGTTGTACTGAGACAAGATGCGACCAGTCGTGAGGAGCAAGGGGAATTTGCGATTGCTCTTCTCGTCGGTTGCTACATAAGGGGTGACCATGAATTGACCGAGGCCTCGAACGAAGCCATCAACGTGCATCGTGGGCGTACCAACGGGATTTGCTTCGTTGCATGGCCAC
>RGER01000011.1 GCA_009917815.1 Actinomycetota bacterium | reverse complement strand
ACTTCATCGTTAGATGCGAGTTCTGATGCCTTGCCTGACATCTTCACCGAACCAGATTCCAGGACGTAGGCACGATCAGCCACATCGAGAGCAGCCAATGCGTTCTGTTCTACAAGGAGAATCGTGGTGCCCTGCTCGCGAATCTTGATGATCGTATCGAAGATCAATTCGACAAGCACTGGGGCTAGACCCATTGAGGGCTCATCAAGAAGCAAGAGCTCTGGGCGACCCATCATGGCGCGCGCTACAGCGAGCATCTGCTGCTCGCCACCGCTCATCGTTCCCGCCTTTTGAGTCAGGCGCTCACGTAGGCGAGGGAAAAGTTCGAGAACACGATCAAAATCTGCCGCGATCTCACTCTTATCGTTTCTCAAAAACGCACCCAGATCGAGATTCTCTGAAACCGTCATGCGAGGGAAAATCCGACGACCTTCGGGAGATTGAGCGATGCCCTTTTTGACGACATCGTGACCCTGCAACCCATGGATCTGTTCACCTTTGAAAGTGATAGTGCCGCTCTTCGGAGCGAGCAATCCAGAGATCGTTCGAAGAGTGGTGGACTTACCTGCGCCGTTCGAGCCAATGAGCGTCACAATCTCGCCCTTGTCGACCGTGAAACTAATACCTTTGACCGCCACGATCTTTCCATAAGCAACGCTGAGATCTTGTACTTCGAGGAGAGCGCTCACTTCCCTCTCCCTTCGCTCGCGGCCTTACCGAGGTAGGCCTCAATGACTCGTTGGTTACTTCGAATCTCTTCTGGAGATCCTTCGGCGATCTTCTCGCCTCTGTCAAGAACGGTAATGCGCTCTGAAACGCTCATCACAACGCTCATATCGTGCTCTATCAAGAGGATCGCGACGTCGCGTGCGTCGCGGACGCGGTGAACGAAATCGACGAAAACGCCCGACTCTTGCGGATTCATACCAGCGGTCGGCTCATCGAGAAGCAAGATTTCGGGCTTAAGTGCAAGTGCCCGAGCTACTTCAAGCCGACGTTGATCTCCATATGAGAGATTACGTGCGTACTCAGTAGCCCACTTGCCGATACCTACGAAATCAAGAATCTCTCGCGCTGTATCGAGCGCTTCTTTCTCTTCTTTGCGTTGACGCGGAGTACGAAGAATCGTGGAAGCAATACCTGACTTCAGGTGGGAGTGCATAGCAACCATGAGATTCTCTTCAGCCGTCATCAGACCAAAGAGACGGATGTTTTGAAACGTACGCGCTAAACCAATAGAGGCAATTTTATGAGGAGGAAGATCGGTAATTTCTCGATCCCCGAACATCACTTTCCCCTCAGACGGCTTATAGAGCCCGGTGAGCACGTTGAAGAAGGTCGTCTTACCTGCACCGTTAGGTCCGATGAGTGACACCACTGACTTCTTCGGAATGTTGAAGGAGACGTCGTTGACAGCGAGTAATCCACCAAATTGCACACTGATATGAGTGGCGTCGAGGACTAATTCATTTGAGAGTGTCATTTACTTCTCCTCCTCGTGTGCCGGCTTCAGTTCTTCGTCGGCATCACCCTCGTGAAGAACGAGGCGGAGGCGCGATTCCGGAATGAGCCCTTCGCGCTTGAAGAGAATCATGAAAATCAGCACGAGTCCAAAGAGTAAGAAGGTAAAGGAGGGGAAATCGATCTCAGTGCCGAATTGTGAATTGAAGGTATCGCCCAAGGCAGGCAACCCCGTGGAGTTCACCCAGGCAAGAATGAAGGCGCCAAGAATGACGCCCCAGACGTTGCCCATACCACCGAGTACCACCATGGCGAGCAAGAAAATAGAGATCGAGAAGTTGAACCGCTCCGCATACACACCATCGACGTGCGTTGCGAATGCGACGCCGCCGATACCGCCCGCAACCGCTCCAACCGCATAAGAAGCCAACTTGGTGCGCATCAGCGGCACGCCCATCATGCTGGCGGCAAGTTCGTCTTCACGAATGGCAAGCCAAGCGCGACCTAGGCGACCTCGACGCAATTGCAGGGAGATGAAAACCATGATTGCGGCTAGGAGAACGAAAACGACAAATTTTGAACCGAAGTCAAACGGGCCTAGATCTTTCACACCCGTTGGGATCGGGTCCAAACGGGTAATTCCCTTCGTGCCGTTTGAAAGGTTAAAGCCGTTGATATCTTCACCATTGAAGAAAATCTGCGGAATAATCTCTCCAAATCCCAAGGTGACCAAAGCGAGGTAATCGCTCTTGAGGCGAAGCGTGGGTGCGCCGATGATTACCCCAAAGAAGGCGCAGACAGCGCCGCCGATAACAAGCACAAGCCAGAAATTGATATGCACACCAGGTTCGGTGGTTGCTACCGAGGCGAGTCCGTGGACGTTCCATTGCTCAAAGAAGTTCGACATGAACCAACCAGCCGAGTACCCACCAATGGCCCAGAACGCGACATAACCAAGATCGAGCAGACCCGCGTAGCCCACCACGATATTGAGACCCAATGCGCAGATTACATAGACGAGCGCTTCATTCACCGATGAAGGTGGAAGCCAGAGTTGCAAGAAATCATAAATCGGAAGGGGCAAGCCTTCCCAAGGGAGAGCATATTGATAGACCACAAACATCACAGCGGCGACAGCGAGGTAGCTCAATGCCCATGTGCGGTGTGAGGCAGGTTGCTTTGCCGCCTTCTTTGCTTTACGTGCTGCTCGAGCCATCGTTACACCTTCTCTGTCGTTGACTTGCCGAGCAAACCTGCTGGCTTAAAGACCATGATGAGAATCAGAATGGTGAAGACCACTGTCTGCGACCACTTCTGACCAAGACCAATCGGCAAACCATCATTGAGACCTTGAATGATTCCGATCAGAACTGCACCGAGAACGGCACCATTCAAATTTCCGATACCGCCGAGCACTGCCGAAGTGAAGGCAATGAGGCCCAGTTGGAAACCGAGGTTGTAGTTCGTCGTTCCCGTGGTTTGTTGGTAAAGAAGCCCTGCCGCGCCTGCAAGAGCGCCACCGAGCGCGAATGTAAAGGAGATCGTGCGGTTCACATCGATCCCCATGAGGCGGGCCGCGTCTTGATCTTGCGCCGTTGCGCGCATCGCTTTGCCCTGTCGCGTCTTCGTGACTACCCAACTTAAGAGAAGAAGGAGTGGTGCTGCCACGAGAAGAAGAATCACAGTGTTCCAGGCGATGTGTACCCCGAGAACAGTGAATTCAGATTGCGGGAGCACCTTGGGCCAGTTGCGGGGGGTGGAGCCGTTCCACTTAATTCCAATGAATTGCAGAATGAATGAGACACCCACCGCGGTAATCAAGGGAGCGATTTTGGGAGCACGGCGAAGACGGCGGTAGGCGAATCTTTCAATCAGAATATTGAGTCCACCGCAGAAGGCCATCGCAGCTATCAAGGCACCGAAGAAGGTCAGCCAGCCAGCAAGGTTAGAGGCTTCTTGTCCAAACCAGACCGTAATGAAGTATGAAGAGAAGAGCGTGCCCAACATGAAGAGATCGCCATGGGCGAAGTTAATGAGTTCGATAATTCCGTAAACAAGTGTGTAGCCAAGGGCGATTAGAGCATAGAGGAGTCCATTGCGGAAGCCGAGGATAAAGACTTGAGCGAACTGGGTTGGCGAATTGATGATATTCGCGACGATCCACACTAATGCAAGCGCACTCAGCACCAGACCTGCAGTCAACTCAATGCGACGGCGCCTGATTTGCCCAGGCGTTCCCTTGTACTGTCGCACGGCGACTTTTTCAACAGCAGCTGCCTGTGTCACGTTCCCTCTTTCCTCGGTGCTTTCCCTGGTGCTTTCCTTGGTGCTGCTCTCTGGCAAAGCTTCGCGCGAGAGAGTCTACTCAGTGTAATGCGGGTGGCCTCAGAAAGTATCTGAGACCACCCGCACTCTTTACTACTGAATTACTTAACCGTGATGACCTTGAGGCCAACTTCGGCGCCACCCTTGACAATTTCAATGGTGATGTCGCGGTTCATGGTGTCACCATTTGCATCGAAGGAGATTGCCTTACCCACAACCGACTTAGCAGCCGAGATCTTGGTGGAAGCAGCCTTCTTAAATACATCTGCGCGGGTACCGTTCGAGCGAGAGATCGCATCGAGGATGACCTGCATAGCAGCTGCACCGTAGATGGAGAATGCACCTGTTGGCTCGTGCTTGTACTCCTTCTTGTAGTCAGCGAGGAACTTAGCTGCAGCTCCGGACTTCGGGAAGAAGTCGATTGCAAGACCGGTGAAGGAGAGGTAAGCCCCATCGGATTCCTTGAGAGCAAGGAAGTCTGGGTAACCGGTGAAGCCGTCTGGTGCCATCAACTTAACGGTCTTGTTGTCGCCAAGGATTTTGACCTTGTCTTTGACAAGTTGTCCACCGTTGAGGTCGAAGATTCCACCGATGTAGATCATGTCAGGCGAAAGAGCCTTGATCTTGGTGAAGAGGGCTTCGTAGTTAGGTTGCTTGTCATCCCAGCCTTCGCCAGCGGGACCATCAGAGAGAACGGTAAGACCGATCTTCTTGGCTTCGGTGGTGAATGCTTGTGCAACGCCTTGACCGTAGGTCTGACGATCGTTAAGAACGTAAACCTTCTTAACGCCTTCGCTCTTTGCGAAGTTTGCAGCGGCAGAACCTTGGTTGTCATCTGTGGTGACAACGCGGAAGTAGTTGCGCTTGCCGGTTGGGTAGTACTTCTCTGGCTCGCCAGCATTCCAAGGCTTAGTGAGGCCTGGGTTTGTGTTGGCGTTAGAAACCATGAGCATTGGACCCTTTGGATCTTGGTTCAGCACAGGAACGATGATCTTTGCGCAACCTGAGTTGTAGGTACCCATGACAGCAACTTCGTTGCGGTTAGCAACGTGTGCTTGTGCGTTCTTTGCACATTGAGCGTCATCCCATGAGCCCTTGGCTGCGGTGGAATCGTCGTACTTCTTGAGTGTGATGTTGTACTTGCCAGCTTTTCCGCCAGCTTGCTTGATGAGAAGAGCGACTGCTTCGTTAGTTGTATCGCTCTGGTCCTTCGAACCACCCTGCAGAGGTAGATCGGTAGAAACCACGAGTGTGGTCGCGCCTTGTGCTTGAGTCGTCATAACAACGCTCATGGCAACAGCAGCTGCACCAACGGCAGCAAGCGCCTTGAGTTTCTTTGACATATGTTCCCTTCCGGAAGTGGCGATGTGAGTTTTAACCAGGGGTCACTAGGTGACTTTTCACCTAGCGTTCACATCGTTGGTAGGGAAAGTATGCCAAAAGAAGTGAAAAAGACCACCTTGGGCTGCTGCCCCTCGCCTCGATATATCGGTTATATGCCCTATAAGGGACATATAACTAAATTACCGCTAAAAAGTCAGACAATCGTAAGCCGGGAAATCAGCTTCCATACTGGGCAATCAGGGCCTTGGCCACCTCGCCCATGGTGGTCCGTTCATCCATTGCCTGCCGCTGGATCGCCTTAAATGCGTCGGATTCCGAGAGTTGCTGATGCTCTATCAAGATCGCCTTCGCGCGATCGATCGCTTTTCGAGCGGCCAACCGCTCCCCCAGATCAGCAACCTCACCTTCAAGCGCCGTAATCTCTTGATGGCGACTCACTGCAATCTCGATCGCTGGCACCAGATCTGGCAATGAGAAGGGTTTCACGAGATAGGCCATCGCGCCGGCATCTCTCGCCCGCTCCACTAATTCACTCTGGCTAAAGGCCGTGAGCATGAGAACTGGCGCAATCCTGGCAGCCACGATCTGCTCGGCGGCGGTGATGCCATCCATAATCGGCATCTTGACGTCCAAGATGACCAGGTCGGGCCGTAATTCGAAGGCCAGCGCGAGCGCAGCTTCACCGTCAGCCGCCTGACCTACAACCTCATATCCGGCCTCGGTCAACATCTCAACGAGGTCGAGACGAATCAACGCCTCATCTTCGGCCACCACAACTCGGTGGCGAGTACCCCGCGGATTCACCGGTGGAATCAATTGCACGGAGTCAGCCTACGGGGCAGGAGTGGGATTTATCGGTCGCCACGGGACAGTAAAGTAGCCTTCGCACTTGGGTGAGAACTCAGCAGCGCTAGCCTCGGTACTCCAACGGTAGAGAGGGCGGTCTCAAACACCGCACAGTGTCGGTTCGAATCCGACTCGGGGCACGGTCACTGCGTTAGCGATATGCCGGCGCTACACCACCGACGGCATCCCCTACGCAATGTACGCGCATCGCATTGGTGGATCCAGGAATTCCTGGTGGTGAACCTGCCACAATCACAATCAAATCACCGGCGGATGCACGTTTCGATTCAAGCAAGACCGCATCAATCTGCTTGACCATCTGGTCCGTGTGTTCCACGGATGGGACAAGCAGCGGCTCCACGCCCCACGAGAGTGCAAGGCGATTGAAAGTGCCTACCTCTGGCGTGAGCGCGAGGAGAGGAATCGGTGAGCGCAGACGCGACATACGCCGTGCGGAATCGCCGGATTGCGTAAACGCTACTAAGAACTTGGAATGAGTAACGGCCCCTACTTCGACAGCAGCTTTAGTGATCGCGCCGCCTTTAGTGCGCGGATTATGCTGAAGGGGCTTGACTGAAGCAAGCGCCACCAACTCCGTTTTCGCAATGATTCGACTCATTGTCTCGACAGCTTCGACCGCAAATGCTCCGACAGCCGTCTCGCCCGAGAGCATCAGTGCGTCGGCGCCGTCGAGTACTGCGTTGGCGCAATCGGTAGCTTCAGCGCGAGTTGGTCGCGCTGAAATGATCATAGAATCAAGCATCTGTGTGGCTACGATTACCGGCTTTGCATTCTCGCGCGCGATGGTGATGCACCGCTTTTGTACAAGTGGCACATCTTCGATGGGAAGTTCGACACCAAGATCCCCGCGGGCCACCATGATTGCATCGAAGGCTAAAACAATCTCTTCCAAGTTATCGACCGCTTGTGGTTTCTCAATTTTTGCGATGACTGGGATGCGACGCCCCTCTTCATCCATGATGCGATGTACATCTTTGATGTCATTTGCGGTGCGAACAAATGAGAGTGCAATCCAATCTGCTCCAGCCTTGAGAGCCCAACGTAAATCCGCTTCGTCCTTGTCGGAGAGAGCAGGCACTGAAACTGCAACTCCCGGAAGATTGATTCCTTTGTTGTTGCTGACGTCTCCGGCATACATGACGCGCGTAACAACATTTGCTCCCTTTACCTCGATAACTTCGAGTGAGACCTTGCCGTCGTCGATCAAGATAGGGTCGCCCACTCGAACGTCTCCAGCCAACCCTTTATAGGTTGTCGAGCAAATCTCTTTTGTTCCTTCGACCTCATCTGTAGTGATGGTGAATACATCGCCTTTTGCAAGAGTGTGTGGACCTTTGAGAAAACGCCCAAGTCGGATTTTAGGACCTTGCAAATCAGCAAGAATGGCGACTGCCCGTCCGGCGGCGGCTGCCGAACGACGCACTTCGGTGAGTCTGCGTTGATGTTCTTGATGATCGCCGTGAGAGAGATTGAGTCGAGCCACATCCATGCCAGCTGCGACCAGGCGATCCACTTGCTCCGCGCTTTCGCTCGCGGGGCCGATGGTGCACACAATCTTGGCGCGCCTGACGCGAAGCGGTGGGGTGCTCATGCATCACATCCTCTCACAGTGGTTCACGAACCCACTGTTTGTTGGTGGCGGCGCTAGATTGCGAGTGGGCGAGCAGTGGGAGGGATGGGTGTCGGGAGCAGAGTACGACCGGTGAGAAAATGATCTACTCCCGCCGCCGCTGCCCTTCCTTCAGCTATAGCCCAGACAATCAAAGATTGACCGCGCCCGGCATCACCACAGACAAATACGCCAGGAACATTGGTTGAATAATCGTGCCCGCGCTTGATATTTCCTCGATCATCGAGCTCTACCTCTAATTGTGGGATGAGTTCCGATTTTTCCGGGCCGATGAATCCCATTGCGAGAAAGACAAAGTCCGCCGGAATGATTCGATCCGTGTGCGGCACTTCTTCAAATTTTCCGTTTACCAATTCGACATCGGAAATCCGCAGCCCGGTAAGTTCTCCACCTTCTGAAAGGAACTCTGCGGTGTTCACTGCAAAGAGTCGTTCACCGCCCTCTTCGTGCGCACTCGATGTCCTATAGATCATCGGGTACGTGGGCCACGGCTGAGCACTGGGGCGTTCATCCGTAGGCCGAGGCATGATTTCGAGCTGAGTGATAGAAGCCGCACCTTGGCGAAGCGCTGTCCCCAAACAGTCCGCACCGGTATCGCCTCCACCAATAATCACCACATGCTTGCCCGCCACATTGATCGGAGAATCGCCTTCCAACTCCCCCAGACCCTGACGATTACCCCAGGGCAGATACTCCATCGCTTGGTAAATACCTTTGGCATCACGTCCAGGAATGGAGAGGTCTCGCGCAGTGGTAGCGCCGACAGCGAGAACCACCGCGTCATAACGAGAGCGCAATTGTTGTCCCGTAATATCGACTCCGGCTTCGACGCTGGTGCGAAATCGCGTCCCTTCCGCTGTCATTTGCGCTAACCGACGATCAAGAACGCTCTTCTCCATCTTGAATTCGGGAATGCCATAGCGCAGAAGGCCACCGACGCGATCGGCTCTCTCAAAAACGGCAACTGTATGCCCTGCGCGAGTGAGCTGTTGTGCGACGGCAAGTCCAGCTGGTCCAGAGCCGATCACCGCCACTGTCTTACCTGTGAGTCGATCTGGCGGCAGGGGCACAACTGCACCACTGCCCCACGCTTCTTCAATGGTGCGCAACTCAACTTGCTTGATCGTAACTGGATCCCCGGAGATCCCCACGACACAGGCTGTTTCACAAGGCGCTGGACATAAGCGGCCCGTGAACTCTGGGAAGTTATTCGTAGCGTGCAGCCGATCAATAGCCTCTGCTTTGTCGCCGCGCCACATGAGGTCATTCCACTCCGGAATCAAATTTCCGAGTGGGCAACCTTGATGGCAGAAAGGAATGCCACAGTCCATACATCTACCGGCTTGATGTTGAAGAGCCTCCCATGGTTGCGCCTCATACACCTCACGCCAATCTCTGATGCGAATATCAACCGGCCGCCGCGTAGGCGTTTGACGGTCAGTAGTTATGAATCCTCTGGGATCAGCCACGAGATGCCTCCATCACTGCCTCTTCAACGGAACGCCCTTCGGCTTCTGCTCGAGCCATGGCCGCCAAGACACGCGCGTAATCTCTCGGCATCACCATCGTGAAGCGACCTGGCTGGAAATCCGCGAGCAACTCTTGCGCGCGAGGAGAGCTCGTTTCCGCCAAATGCTTCTCAATTAAACTTTTCAGCAGTGGAACTTGGTCTAAGGGCACAGGTAATAGATCAACCATCTCGACGTTTACTTTCGTTTCATCCAAGTCAAGAACAAAAGCGCGTCCGCCCGACATGCCCGCCGCAAAATTTCGTCCGGTACTTCCGAGAACAACCACGGTTCCGCCAGTCATATACTCACATGCGTGATCGCTTACGCCTTCAACAACTGCAATAGCGCCTGAATTGCGCACACAGAAACGTTCACCGACACGTCCCCGCAAGAAGATTTCTCCACTAGTGGCTCCGTAGCCAATAACGTTTCCCGCAATGATGTTTTCGCTGGAATCGAAAGTCGCCTTCTCATCAGGCCGGACCACAATCTTGCCGCCAGAGAGCCCCTTCCCCACGTAGTCATTACTATCGCCGAAAAGTCGAATAGTGACGCCGTGTGGAAGAAAAGCACCGAGCGATTGACCAGCCGAACCATGCAACGAGAGAAGAATGGTGTCTACGGGCAAACCCTGGCCACCGAAACGTTTGGTAACCGCACTGCCCAACATCGTCCCGACCGTGCGGTTCACGTTGCGCACTGGAAGTGAAATATTGATTGGAGTTCCATCGCGGAGCGTTGCCTGCGCGAGCTGAATGATTTTCTGGTCGAGCGCCTTTTCTAGCCCGTGATCTTGCGCCTGCGTATTAAGCCGGGAGGTTCCAGATGGCAATGGAGGTAAGTAGAGAAGCGGTGAGAGATCGAGCCCGCGCGCTTTCCAATGATTTACTGCCGCAGTCGTTTCTAGAACTTCTACCTGTCCCACAGCTTCGGCCAAAGTTCGGAAGCCAAGCGAGGCCAATAACTCTCGCACCTCTTCAGCGATGTACTCAAAGAAAGTCTCCACAAACTCCGGCCTACCCGAAAATTTAGCTCTCAACTCTGGGTTCTGGGTAGCGACTCCGACTGGGCAGGTATCTAAGTGACAGACGCGCATCATGACGCAACCAGAAACCACCAGTGGCGCTGTCGCAAAACCAAACTCTTCCGCTCCCAGCAGCGCGGCGATCACGACATCACGCCCAGTCTTCATCTGACCATCTGCCTGCACCACGATTCGGTCTCGGAGATTATTGAGCAAAAGGGTTTGCTGCGCTTCTGCCAAACCTAATTCCCAAGGCGCGCCAGCGTGCTTGAGCGAAGTGAGTGGTGAAGCGCCCGTACCGCCATCGTGTCCCGAAATGAGGACCACGTCAGCGTGTGCTTTGCTCACGCCCGCAGCGACCGTACCGACACCCACTTCAGCGACTAATTTCACATGAATACGTGCGTCAGGGTTTGAATTCTTCAAATCGTGAATGAGCTGGGCTAAATCTTCAATCGAATAGACAATCGCTAACGTTTCGTGAGCCTCTTGAGAAATAGATCCGTAAGACATCGCACCCGTAGAGAAACGCTTCACGATATCAGCGACGCTCTCCACGTCGTCGATCGAGATCGGCGTACGTGGCTTGAACGCAAAGAGCCCTCGAAGCGTCATGAGCCGCTCAGATTGCTCATCAATACGAGTCGTATACCGCTTGAAAATTTCATACCGGCGAGTGCGCGTGGCATGTTGCAACAAGAAGACTGTGTCCGGATCGAAGAGATGCGGCTCGCCATCACGTCGCCACTGGTACTCGCCACCCACGGGTAGGCGCACCGTATTCGGCACTCCCCCGTCTGTGGGATAGGCAATATGGTGGCGGGCAATTGCTTCGTCAGCGATGATGTCAAGGTTGACCCCACCCAAACGTGAAACCGTGCCAGCAAAATATTCAGAAACGATTTCTTCATCAAGACCGATCGCTTCAAAAACTTGCGCACCGGTATATGAAGCGACCGTACTGATACCCATCTTCGACATCACCTTAAGGACCCCTTTACCAAGGGCCTTGATGAGATTCCGAACAGCCTTCTCGGGTGTGACGCCGGGCAGCTTCCCCTGATGCACCAGATCCTCTGCGCTCTCCATCGCAAGATAAGGATTGACCGCAGCCGCTCCGAAGCCAATGAGGAGCGCGACATGATGAACTTCGCGCACATCCCCCGCTTCCACGACTAAGCCGACTTTGGTTCGTGTCTTTTCGCGAATTAAGTGATGATGCACCGCAGAAGTTAAGAGCAACGAAGGTATGGGCGCATGATCAGCATCTCCGTCACGGTCAGAGAGAATGACAATGCGTGCACCCTGAGCGATCGCTGTTGAAACTTCACTTCGAATCTCTTCGATTCGGTGGCGCAATGCGCTTCCGCCACCTGCGATGGGAAAGAGCCCACGTACACGGTGGGTTTCAAATCCCGGTAAATCTCCATCGGCATTTACGTGAACAATTTTGGCTAGTTCATCGTTATCAATAACCGGGAAGGGCAGCACAATCTGACGACAAGACGCCGCACTCGGTTGCATCAGATTATGTTCTGGACCAATCGTCCCCGAAAGTGATGTGACGAGTTCTTCGCGGATAGCATCAAGTGGAGGATTGGTGACCTGAGCGAAGATCTGAGAGAAGTAATCAAAGAGCAGCCTGGGCCTCTTTGAGAGCACCGCGATCGGAGTATCAGTACCCATCGAACCCAAGGGCTCACCACCGGTCTTGGCCATGGGGGCAACGAGAATTCGAATCTCTTCTTCTGTATACCCAAAGGCGCGTTGACGTCGTTGAACTGAAGCATGCGGATAGACAATGTGTTCGCGAGCCGGCAAGTCTTCCAGACGTATCAAACCCGCATGCAGCCACTCAGAGTAAGGAGCAGCAGTCGCCAACGACTCCTTGATCTCTTCATCAGGAACGATGCGACCGGCTTTTGTGTCAACAAGAAACATCTTTCCCGGTTGCACGCGGCCTTTACTCACGACCTCTTCGGGAGCGATGTCCAAAACACCGACCTCACTCGCAAGCACGACACGATCTTTCGTAATCCAGTAACGAGCTGGCCGTAAACCGTTGCGGTCCAATACCGCACCGATCTGTGTACCATCCGTAAAGGTGACACATGCAGGACCATCCCAAGGTTCCATGAGTGCTCCATGGAACGCATAGAAGTCGCGTTGTTTTTGCGACATCGAGAGATTGTTCTCCCACGCCTCTGGGATCATCATGAGAACTGAATGCGGAAGCGAACGCCCCCCAAGGTGTAAGAGTTCAAGAACTTCATCAAACGAAGCCGAGTCACTTCCGCCGTCGGCACAAATAGGAAAGATACGTTTGATATCTCCCGGAAGAATGTCGCTAGCCAGCAGTGCTTCACGGGCGCGCATCCAATTTCTATTTCCTTTTACGGTATTAATTTCTCCGTTATGCGCGATAAATCGATAGGGGTGAGCCAAGGGCCACGAGGGAAAGGTGTTCGTTGAGAAACGAGAATGGACGAGTGCTAATGGTGATTCCATTCGAGAGTCAGAGAGTTCTGGGAAGAAACTTTCGAGTTGCCCCGTTGTGAGCATTCCTTTGTAGACGATCGTGCGCGCAGAAAGAGAGGGAAAATAGACCTTGAGCTCGTGCTCTATGCGCTTGCGCGCCATGAAGGCAAGCCGGTCGAGCGCGATTCCCTCTTCACCATTCTCCCCCGCAACGAAGATCTGCTTAAAGTCTGGCATCACTGACTTCGCTGTTGCTCCAAGGCCTTGCGAATTCGTGGTCACTTCATGCCAACCCAAGAGAGCCATTCCTTCTTCAGCAATGACGCGCTCAATCATTTGCGCGACAGAGGGCTCGCTACCTTTGGGGATGAATGCAATCCCAGTGGCATACATGCCAGCCACCGGAAGCGGGAAATTGGCAACGGCACGGAAGTAGGCGTCGGGAATCGAAAGTAAAATTCCGGCACCATCTCCACTATCTGGTTCGGCTCCGGATGCACCGCGGTGCTCCAAATTGCGTAGGGCAGTCAATGCATCAGCAATGATGGAGTGCGAAGCTCTGCCATTGAGTGCCGCCACAAAGGCAACGCCGCAGGCATCCTTTTCAAAATCTGAACGATAGAGACCTTGAGATGGAGGCAAATCACGTTGAAAGACGCCATCGCTGGGCGATGAAATAACAGTAGGCACGGCGCTGTCTCCTTGATTCGACCTTATGGAAAGGCAGGTGGGACAACGCTGGCCCACATGAAATCTATCAAATCTCGCTGGAATTTACACTTTCTATCGGCAATCGGCGGCGAATCAGAATCGCCACCGCCCCAGCCCCCACAAGGGCGCTCACCCAATCATTCAGGCGAATCCCAGCGAAGAGGTGGGCTTGGTCAATACGAAGAGCCTCGATCCAAATGCGCCCTAAGCAGTACAGCGCCACATAGAGGGCGAATAACTTGCCGGGTGAAGTGACCTTGCCACTCTTGTCGCACCAGATCAGCGCGATGGCGAGGGCTGCACACCAGAGTGATTCATAGAGAAAGGTGGGATGAAAGGTGAGGTACTCCGCGTAGCCGACTGGTCGCATCTGTGCGGGAACTTCGAGGGCCCATGGCAGCGTCGATGGCCTACCGAAGAGCTCAACGTTGAACCAGTTTCCCCAGCGTCCAAGCGCCTGCGCCAGTAGCAAACCGGGTGCGATGGCATCCGCAAAGTGCGCAAAAGTGAGATCACCCGCGCTCTTGCGTCGAAAAGCGAGCCAGGCACCGAGCGCTCCGAAGGCGATCGCGCCCCAAATACCCAAGCCGCCTTCCCAGATTTTGATGATGTCGAGCGGATGCCCGCCGGACCCAAAGTACTTATCTGGAGAGGTAATGACATGATAAACGCGCCCGCCAATGATGCCGCTAGGTACTGCCACCACAGCAATATCACTGACAAAACCGGGCGCCCCACCCCGCGCGATCCAGCGCCGTTCCGTGAGACGAAGCGCAACGACGATCCCAAGCAAAATACAGAGAGCGTAGAAATGAACCTTCAGCGGCCCTAATGAAATAAGAGAAATCGTTGGCGATGGAAGAAACGCCGAAATCATTTCACGCCAGCGTCAGCCAGTGCCTTGTTGAAGAGTGAAGGATCAATGTAAGCACCAGAGTTACGATCAATCTCTTTTCCGTTAATCAAAACTGTTGGCGTCTGGTTGATATTGGCCTTTGCGCCATCAGCTGCAATATTCTCAACCCACTTAGCGAATTTTCCGGACTTCACACATTCTGTAAATGACTGCTTGGGGAGCCCAGCCGCAACGCCAGCCGCAGTAACCTTACTTAAGCCCCAATAAGCAGAATTCTCGGGCTTCTGATTCTTGTAGAGGTAATCATGAAATTGTAAGAACATTCCCTCGTCCGCCGCACAAGCGCCAGCGTTTGCCAAAATAACAGATTCGGCACCGAGGAATGAAAGCGAGTGGAAGACAACCCGCGCTTTCCCAGACGTCGCCAAAGCGTGAATGGTCGCACCATTGGCATCTTCGAAATTCTTACATGCAGGGCATTGAAAGTCTTCCCACACATCGATTTGTGGCTTTGCACTGGTATTAAAAACTAATCCGTATCCATCGGCTTTCGACGCAATTTTCGGCGCCGTGACGTTGCTATCTACTTTGCTCTTTACCAACGAGATCGAGACGCCGACAATAACAACGAGCAAGATGGGTGCAATTACTGCAAGAGAGACGAGCATCCGACTTCTGCGAGCCTTCTTTGCGGCCGCCTCTGCGAGCGCTTTGCGTTCAGCGGCCGCTGCTAACCGAGCCTGCGATCGGCTCTCTCTCGACTCTTCAGCCATCTGCTAGCCCTCCATCTCTTCTACATCCAACTCATCTTCGTAAAGATCTGTCGTTATTCTGCCACTCCCCATGGCGTCCATCGACCATCGCGTTCCTGGGCGCCAGAGCAAATATGCCCCACAGGTAAAGAAGAGCGCGTCTCTGGCGATTTCACTCGCATAAGCAGTTTTGGATGGATCCACGGCTCCACCGCCACCGAAGCACCCGCAATCGATGCTGAGTCCGCGAGCCCACGCAGAACCGACTCCAATCATGAAGATCACCATCATGGCTGCGCCAAGGAGTGCACCGATGCGGATAAAAAGTCCAAGGACGAGAATGATCCCGACGCCAATCTCTACCCACGGCAGGGAATATCCCAAAGGGTTAGCCAGGGATACTGGAAGGATTTCATAAGCTCGCACAGCAGCCGCGGCTTGGTAAGGATGAAGCGCTTTCAATCCACCTGCCAGCAGTAGCGCTCCGCCGAGAATGAGCCGAGCAAGTAGCGCTACGACATCCGTGCCCGAAAAAGTTCGAGCGCGAAAGTTAACGACCACCGACGTGTAACGCTGTGCGCTCTTGGCCATAACCCATGCTGCGCAACACGAGTCCGGCAATTCCACCTAAGACGCAGACGACAATTCCTACCCAGAAAATCAACGGTGAGGCAATCACCACGGCGATGGCTGAGATTGTGCTGCCCACCAGCATGATGATGACAGCCGTCCATGCGGCCACAGTTTGACCGTGATTGTCTGCGTGATCCGTACTCATCTCTGCCTCTTCTTCCGTCGAACTTCTCTCAGTGAGCGTGAACGTATCCTACTCAGAGTTGGGTCATTCTTCCCCCGCGGCAGGCTCGGCCAGCGTGGGGTCATGGCCGCGGTCTAATTCTGCCCAGGCATCACCGCGGCGATAGTCATACCGGTTCTCGCCCGCTCGTGCCGGGCGGTGCCGGAGTGACCAGAGCAACCAGAGGAGCCCGATACCGAGCAGTGGAAGAGCCACCGGAAAGGCGCCCCGGCTGCCCCAGATGCGTGCGCCCGCCACCATCAGAAGCACGCCCAGACCTATCCGATAGATCATGGACGGTCGCTCCGTCCCACAAAACAAGTCCGCTCACCTGTATGACAGGCCGCTCCCTCTTGTTCCACTTGGTAAAGAAGTGTGTCTCCATCACAATCGAGCGAGATGCGCACCACGCGCTGCACATTCCCTGAGGTTGCCCCTTTAGTCCACAGCTCTGCACGGCTTCGACTCCAATAGGTCGCTAATCCGAGCGATTGCGTCAATTCGAGTGCGGCGGAATTGACCCACGCGAGCATGAGGACCTCCCCGGTTGCCACATCTTGAACAATCGCCGGAATCAGTCCGTCGGCATTCCATTTGATTTCAGCGGAAGAGAGATCGAAAACCATAGGAGAAGCCTCTCAAAAAAGCGGGGCTCGCGTACGAGATTAAATGCCGAGGCGAGAAGTTTCAAAGAGCGCGAGATCGGCTTCCGCGCCCAAAACCGTGACCTGCACATTCTCTCTTCTACCGGCAACGCGCAACAAGATGTCGACCACGTCTCCACGAATGACTACCTCGCCGGTGGTGGGTGTAAGCGTTCCGGCTGGATCGGGACGCACCTTCACCTGTGCGCCACGTGTCATCAATTGCGCAGCCCCTCGAAGTATTCGGCGAACTTCCTCTTGAGCCGGCGCCGGAAGTACCCGCGCTTTCCAGCCTGACTGCGCACGTAAAACATCTTCATGATGGATCAACATTTCAGAGCCGTTGACCATCGCATCTAAGTAGCGCATGGGATTCCATGCAGGTGGTCCACTTTCAAAGAGACGAATATTTGCCTCGAAATCTCTTGCTAACTCAATCGTCAATCTCTCCGTGCGAGCACTTAAGGGGGGAACCAGAATTCCTAATGCAGCGACCGGCTTACGCTCTCGAAGAACTAGGTGCGCCAGGAGATCCGCTGTGCGCCACCCTTGGCAAAGAGTAGGCGCGTTTGGTCCGAGAGAGCGGATGAGTTCTACGAGACCCAAGCGCTCTGTGCGCGCTAACGATTCGGACATATTCTGAGGTTAGACGAGAAAGCTCACTTCAGCGAGTGGTGATGCCCGCCGAACGCAATGCGTTTTTCACTTCTCCGATGCTGACTTCTCCAAAGTGGAAAATACTGGCCGCCAGGAGCGCGTCTGCACCAGCGCGTGCAGCCTCCACAAAGTGTTCTGCCGCACCTGCTCCCCCACTAGCGATTAATGGCACTGAGACGGTCTGGCGCACTCGCGAGATCAGCTCTAGGTCAAACCCACTCTTGGTGCCATCGGCATCCATGGAGTTGAGCAGGATCTCACCGACTCCTAATCGCACTGCCTGTGCAACCCACTCCAGCGCATCGATGCCAGCACTCTCTCGGCCGCCATGTGTAGTCACCTCAAAACCGCTGGGGCTTTCACTCTTTCTGCGCGCATCCACCGAAAGGACCAGTACCTGGTTTCCAAACCGTCGAGAAATCTCAGCGATCAGGGATGGCCTTGCGATGGCAGCGGTATTGATTGAGATCTTGTCAGCTCCGGCCCGAAGGAGGGCATCAACATCGTCAGCGGTACGAATGCCGCCACCAACCGTAAGCGGAATAAAAAGTGACTCAGCTGTTCGGCGAACGACATCTAGCACGGTGCTTCGATTGCCACTACTTGCGGTGATGTCGAGAAAAGTAAGCTCATCAGCGCCAGCAAGGTCGTAACGAGCGGCAAGTTCGACCGGATCGCCTGCATCTCGCAAATTTTCGAAATTCACCCCTTTGACAACTCGACCGTTATCTACGTCGAGACAGGGAATTACTCGGATAGCTAAAGTCATCGCGAACCCGCGACTTCTAACGCCTCTTGAAGAGTGAATGCGCCCGAATAGAGAGCTTTGCCGATGATGGCCCCTTCGAGTCCTTCGCCCACTAAAGCATGCAAAGCCGCCACATCAGAGAGGGAGGAAATTCCGCCACTTGCGACCACCGGTCGCGAAGTCACTTTCATGACCTCTCTGAGTAATTGCACATTAGGGCCTTGAAGAGTGCCATCCTTGGAAACATCGGTCACGACATACCTGGCGCAACCATGAGAATCCAATCTTGCAATAGCGTCAAAGAGATTCCCAGCCGCTTCTGTCCAACCACGAGTGGCAAGAGTATGCCCGCGCACATCTAAGCCCACAGCAATTCGATCGCCAAACTCCTCGATGCAGCGTCGTGTCCACTCGGGATTTTCCAAAGCCGCTGTTCCTAGATTGACCCGCGCACAGCCGGAGTCCAGGGCTTCTCGCAAAGATGCGTCATCTCGAATTCCACCAGTCAGTTCGACTTTGATCCCCACTTCGCCTATGACGCGGTGCATCAGCGCTCGATTCGAGCCGCGACCAAAGGCCGCATCAAGATCGACGAAGTGAATCCACTCTGCCCCGGCTGCTGCGAATGCTTGTGCAGCATCAAGAGGATCGCCATAAACGCTTTTTTCGGCGAGGTCACCTTGCGTAAGCCTGACCGCCTGCCCATCAACAACGTCGATAGCAGGAAGCAGAATAAGTTTGCTGCTCATGACTAATCCCGCCGTTCAACAATAAATGTTCGAAGAAGCGGAAGAACGAGAAGCGTCAACACAATGCCACCAATGGTGGCTTCTGGAATGAAAAGCCAAATAAAGAGATTAATAATGAGGAGAAAAAAAGTAACCAGAAACGCGCGGCGCCGCTTGCGTCGTGCAAGCATGCCTGGTCGCTGTGTCGGTGTGAACCGATCCTTAATTCGGGCTTTGCGGGCCCGTTTCTCACGTCGGATTTGCTCTCTCTGAGTAGCCGCCAAAATTCGAGTTGAACGTTCGCGCTCACGAGCCTCGCGCCTCATCGCGCGCTCCCGACTCATTTTTCACGCCTTGATGGAAACGTGGCGATCCAATTTCGCAAAAGTGCGATGCCCGCCCGCCCAGATTTCTCAGGATGAAACTGAGTCGAAGAGAGCACGCCATTTTCTACTGCCGCGAGGAAACGCTCACCATGGCGACTCCATGTGAGGAGTGGAGGAGCCAGACGTTCCGATGGTGGCAGATCCCAAGTCTTCGCGGCATAGGAATGTACGAAATAGAACCTTTCATTTTCAAGGCCCTGAAAGAGTCGGGAGCGAGGTGCGGCTTCCACAGTATTCCAACCCATGTGTGGAACCACAGGCGCGATCAGTTCGGTCACCTCGCCTGGCCACTGCGCCAAACCTTCAGAGGTAATGCCATGTTCAATGCCACTACTGAAAAGAATCTGCATACCCACACAAATAGCCAGCACCGGAAGCCCTCCGGCCAAACGCGTATCGATTACTTGATCGCCTCCCACAGAACGCAAGGCTTTAACGCAAGCATCGAAAGCTCCGACGCCTGGAAGTACCACTCCATCGGCACCGAGTAAGTCGCCATGGTGGGATGTGATCAATACATCTGCACCTGCTGCCATCAAAGCGCGCTCTGCAGATCGAATATTTCCTGAGCCGTAGTCAAGAATTGCGACCCTCGGCACGCTCAGAGGGATCCCTTAGTTGATGGCACGCCTACAACACGGGCATCAAGTGCAACCGCGTCGCGCAACGCGCGCGCAACAGCCTTGAATTGAGCTTCCACGACGTGGTGGGCATTTCGCCCTTCGAGTACGCGAACGTGCAAGCAAATGCGCGCCTCTGCAACGAAAGATTCCCAGATATGACGCGTTAATGTGGTGTCGTAAGTGCCGATTAATTCTACGATCTCAGGCTCACGATGAACGACGTAAGGGCGACCCGAGAGGTCGACCGCGGCCTGTACGAGGCATTCGTCAAGCGGAACCAAGGCATCACCAAATCGCCGGATACCGACCTTATCTCCGAGCGCCTCGCGCAGAGCTTGCCCGACCGCGAGCGACGTATCTTCTACTGTGTGATGCGCATCGACATGAGTGTCACCTTGAGTGGTCACGGTTAAATCAAATCCAGAATGTTTGCCGAGTTGTCCCAGCATGTGATCAAAGAAGGGAACTCCGGTATCTACCGTGACGTTTCCGGTGCCATCGATATTGAGATCCACCGTCACGCTTGACTCTTTGGTGACGCGCTCAACTCGTGCTACTCGAGCCATCCCTACCCCTTACTTTCACTGTTGGTGGCATTCGCGCTCTTGTCATTGATGATCGCCCGCAACGAATCTAGGAAAATCGTAGTCTCTTCGAGTGTGCCTGCGGTGACACGGAGCATTCCCGCGAGTCCCACATCCCGAACGAGGACCCCTCGCTCCACCAAGGCGCTCCAGACTTTCGCTCCATCTGAGAGGCCACCAAAGAGCACAAAGTTGGCATCTGACGGTTCTGGCACCAAACCCATGGCAGTTAATTCCGCGACAATACGGTCTCGCTGCTCCTTAATGCGCTCTACATTTTCCAAAAGCAACGGTGCATGTCGAAGCGCTACGAGAGCAATTGATTGCGTGTGGGCACCCAAGTGGTAGGGCAATCGAACTAGTTGGATTGCACTCACGACCGAATCGTCGGCAACGAGATATCCCACACGAGCGCCAGCAAGCCCAAATGCCTTGCTCATAGTCCTAGAGACCACCACATTCTTTGCTTGAGAGAGTAATCCGAGAGCACTCTTGGCTCTCTCTCGCAAAAATTCACCATACGCTTCATCAACGACAATGAGAGCCGATTGCATCGCAGCAGCAACGACTTGAATAATCGTGGGATCTAGCGAGGTTCCAGTCGGGTTATTAGGTGAAGTAAGGAAGATCAAATTCGCCGATGCTCGCGTGGCCTGCGCCACGATGGATTCTGCGCTTAATGAGAAGCCAGAGCCGCGCTCTCCATCGACCCACGCAGTTTGGGTGCTGCGTGCAATATTTGAATGCATCGAATAACTCGGCACGAATCCAATAGCGGATCGATTCCGTCCGCCGAATGCCATGAAGAGCTGCTGGATAATCTCGTCGAGATCGCCATCGGGGTCGACGTTAATGCCGGCGAGACTGAGCGCGCGGGCGAGGCGGCGAATGACGTCCTCCTTTGCCTTCGCGGACAGGGAGGCCTCGTACTCGCGGAGGCCCTTGGCGGGGTCGGCGCTGGCGTCGCCCCCGAAGTAGCCGCCGTCGTAGTAGCCGCCACCGGTGTAGCCGTCGCAGTCGCAACCGCCGTAGGCGCCGCCGTGCTTGTAGTTTTCCATGGCGAGCCGCAGGGTGTTAGTGGCCGGGCCGAGGGCCTGGTGGAGGCCTTGGGCGCTCTGGGTAATCGCCGTGACCGTCTGGGCGGCCCGGTCGATCGCGCCGGGCGCCGCGGCGAACGCCTGCCCCGCGGCCGATGCTGCTTGACCGACACGGTTACCCAGGTTCCCCTGGGTTCCGGGCTGTGTCGACTGGCTTCCTCCCATGGTGTGCGCAGGCTGCCGGTTCAAGGTATACGGTAGCCGCAAAAAAGTCCAAATGCGGAAAGCCTCCAGCCGCCCCTCCCTGCGCTGCGATGCTTGCAGCCTTCGAGGCCCCCGCTCGGGACGCGCGCGCGCCCGCGCGCCCAGAGGTGCGGCCGCGCTCACCGCGCGGCCAGGTGGCGGCGGACCTCCTCAACAACCTCACCGCTCGCCTGCGGCTTCGCCGTCGTCGAGCGGATGTAGTTGTACGCCTTTTCACGGTCGCTGGGGCGCGCCGACGCGAAGTCGGGGGCGGACCCGTACTGACTCACGTGGGCCGCCACAGTGCCCACCATCTGGGTGACGAGCGCCTCGTGGGCCCAACGGCGCGCCAGCTCTTTGAGCCTTGCCTCGTCGCCCCACTGCCGTATGGTGTCCTCGAGGCGCACCTCGGCGGGGCCCAACGGCGCGCCGCTCGAGTTCAAAGCGACGCCGCTCGAGGTCAAAGTGGCGTTGCCCCATAGGCGCAGGGCCTCGAGACGTAGCGGGCCTGGGTCAGGCGGGGCGTCGGGCCCAGAAATGCAGACGGCTGGCGCGCCATCGCGCCCGTCTCGAGCGTGGGCCTCGAAGGCGGCGAGCATCGCAGCGCCGGGACCCCCCGCGGCGGCGAGCATCGCGGCGGCCCGGGGGAGCTCAGCGGCGAGCCGCTCGCCGGCGATGGCAGGAGGGGCATGGACCGTCACGCGGGCCCAGCCGGCGCCGACCGACACCGTGGCGTAGCATGCGGCCGAGTTGTCGCAGTAGACGGTTAAAGAGACGTCAGCCATGACGCTTATTAGGGCGGCCAGCCAGGGTCCAATACTCGGCCGCGGGCCCACGGCCGCGGCGCGCGCGTTCCGCGGCGCGCCGGAACCATTGGGGGGGTCGGCGGCGGGCCGACCAAAAAGAAGGCGGGCG
>RGER01000002.1 GCA_009917815.1 Actinomycetota bacterium | reverse complement strand
CGAATCACAAGAACTCCCGCACCCGGGAAGGTTTCAGAGCCCGCGATGACTCCCAAAACTCCCCGGCGATACTTATGATCGCCAACGCTCTCCGTGGGCAACAATTCGCGCACGTCAGAATCTTCGAATGAAATGAGAGCTGGGCTTTCACTTTCATAACTCACGCCAATATCTGCGAGCTCAGCAATTCCCAGCCCGCTATCGGAAATCAAGTGCGCTATTTTCCACGTTCCAATTGCCAGAGTGCACTCTGCAGCAAGCGAGCTTTGATTGAGATCTTCGCCATCAGCGTTCATCCCGCTCGGTAAATCAACAGCTAAGACGGGAATTCCATGGATTGATGAGAGTGCGTTCTGCACTTCGAGTGAGAGTCCAGGGCGAGCGCCCAATCCGAGAAAACCATCAACCACAAGGTCGTAAGAGCGCGCGAGCTCTGTTATCCACCGGCCTCCTCGGTGTAGAAAAGCCTGACCCCCTGCTGTATGAAAACTCGAAGTGAGGGCCAACGCTTCAACCTGCACACCACGCGCAAGTAGAAGGGCGCCGGCAAAGAGTGCATCTCCGCCGTTATCGCCGCTTCCTACGAGGAGAAGTACTCGCCGGCCGTATGCGCCATGCTCACTTTTCAACATCTGCACAGCCTGATGCGCGATCGCGTAGGCGGCACGCTCCATCAAGGGAACGCCCCGAGCTATGTACTCCGCTTCTATCCGCCGCACATCAACTGCGCGATACGCCCGCTTCATTAGCCCTCTTCAAGAAGTACGAAGGCGGACGCGATGCCACCGTCGTGCGAAAGCGTGAGATGGATCTGCCCCTCTCCTACAGCCGCAGCAACGCTCCCACGAACGGCGAAAAATGGTCGGCCAGAATCATCCTTCTGCACTTCCGCGTCGTGCCATTGCAAACCTGCTGGCACACCTAGCGCTTTTGCAAGTGCTTCTTTGGCAGCAAAGCGCGCAGCGAGTGAAGCATGAGGCAGAGTGCGTTCGCTCTCCGTGAAGAGGCGATCTCGCAGACCAGGTGTGCGCTCCAACGCCTCCTCGAACCGATCAAGATCGACTACGTCAATTCCGATGCCGCGGATCGTCATGGTTGAACCGGTTGCTTGGCGGAAGGGACGAAGCGATCCACCGCCATGACTAGTACTAAGAGTGCCGCGCCAATCAAGACTCCGCCGATAAGATCACTGAGCCAATGCGTATTCCGATAGAGAGAAATTACGGCCACCACTCCTGTGACAATGGAAACTGTCACAGCGAGAAAGGTCGCTCGATGAATAGCTCGGTGCGTATATCTATAGATCAAATATGCAAGCACGCCCCACGTGAGGATGGCATTGGCCGCGTGCCCGCTGGGATATGAACCGATACCGCTCACGTCAAAGTTGTCGACACCATCAAGTGGCTTGCTTCGGCCAATGATGATCTTGAGCGCACCCACGACGACATTGAGTCCGATCAAGGAGAGAAATGCCAGATTGAGAGGACGCCAGGATTTGAATCGTATTGAAATAGCGAGGGCTGCAATAAGCAATAAAGTGGCGCTCAGTCCGCGTAATCCTAAGTTATCGAGCCAGAGAACAATGTGACGATTAATGCCAGTGAGTCGAAGGGCATCACGATCTCCGATTTTTTCATCGATGGAGCGATACCAACCCGCCTGTGTCACTAAGAGCGTATTCAAGGCAAAGAGCGCAAGCAGCAGCGAAGATCTACGAAGGGCGTTGGACATTTGTCGACGGCGTTGGAGATCGACCGTTACCGTGTACTGCGCATCGGTGCTGTTCTCGGCGTTCATGACTTACTCGACAGTGACTGATTTAGCCAGGTTACGAGGTTGGTCAACATCGAAACCCTTCACGGTAGCCATCTCGCAGGCGAAGACCTGAAGTGGCACTGTAGCCAAGAGAGGTTGCATGAGAGTAGGGCAAGCGGGAATACGAATAATAAAATCTGCCGCGCTATTAATTGATTCGTCGCCTTCTTCGGCGATCAGAATCGTGTACGCACCACGGGCGCGCACTTCTTCAACATTGCTAACCACCTTGTCGTGTACCACAGAGCGTCCACGAGGAGATGGGATGGTGACAATCACGGGAGTTCCCGCTTCGACCAGAGCGATCGGACCATGCTTGAGTTCGCCGGCAGCAAATCCTTCGGCGTGCATGTAAGCGAGTTCCTTTAATTTCAACGCACCTTCGAGAGCCACGGGGAAACCAACGTGACGGCCGAGGAAGAGGACGGAGGTGGTGTCTTTCAACGTCGATGCTAATTTGCGCACGGGTTCCATTGTTTCCAGGACCCGCTCAATCTTCTCTGGCATATCTCGCAAGTCGGTAAGGATCGAAGCGATTTCATCGCCGTACTTATTTCCGCGCACCTGGGCCAAGTAAAGTCCCACGAGGTATGCCGCCACGATTTGGGTTAAGAAGGCTTTGGTCGATGCCACGGCAATCTCGGGGCCGGCGTGGGTGTAGAGAACTGCGTCTGACTCGCGTGGAATAGTTGAACCGTTTGTATTGCAGATTGCCAACACTCGAGCGCGTTGTTCGCGTGCGTGACGTAGCGCCATCAAGGTATCCATCGTCTCGCCAGATTGTGAAATGGCAATAACAAGCGTTTGGCGATCAACAATGGGATCGCGATAACGGAATTCACTAGCTAGCTCGACTTCGACAGGAATACGCGTCCAATGCTCGATCGCGTATTTTGCAATCATCCCCGCGTTATATGCGGTACCACAGGCGATCACGATAATTTTGTCGATCTCGCGTAACTCTTCATCGGAGAGGCGCATTTCATCGAGAGTGAGTTTTCCGTCAACCCCAACACGGCCCAATAAAGTATCGGCAACTGCTTTGGGTTGCTCGGCTATTTCCTTGAGCATGAAGTGTTCGAAGCCACCCTTTTCGGCCGCTGCGGCATCCCAAGTGACCTCGTACTCATTGGTCACTGCTGGCGCGCCATCGAAGGTGGTCACCGAGATTCCTTCTCGGGTGATTTCCACAACTTGATCTTGCCCAAGTTCGACAGCATTGCGGGTAAATGAAATAAAAGCCGACACATCTGACGCCAGGAAGTTCTCTCCCACACCGCGGCCCACAACCAATGGCGAATTACGTCTGGCGCCTACCACGCAATCTGGAGAATCCGAGTGGACCGCAACCAAAGTAAAAGCACCGACAAGTTGCTTGCAGACTTCGCGCATTGCTTGCGCTAAATCTCCACCAGAAAGGGCATAAGCATCTTCCAATAAGTGGGCGACGGACTCGGTGTCGGTCTCAGAGGAGAAGTCGTGTCCGCTCTTTTCAAGGCCAAGACGTAATTTGGAAAAGTTCTCAATGATTCCATTATGGATGACAGCTAATTTGCCCGTGCAATCAACATGGGGATGCGCATTGCGATCGGTAGGCCCACCGTGCGTTGCCCAGCGGGTATGCCCCATTCCCGTTGTTGCGGCGGGAAGTGGTGTGCGATCGAGGGAGTCTTCCAAATTAATCAGCTTGCCGGCGCGCTTATCCGTGGCCAAACCATCAGCGGTGACGAGGGCTACCCCGGCAGAGTCATAACCGCGGTACTCCAAACGGCGAAGGCCAGAGATCACCACATCGAGGGCGGATTGCTCGCCTACATATCCGACGATGCCACACATAGACGCTCCCTCCCTTCAGATAACCGGGCGCTCTCATAGCCTAGAGGGAAAGCGTGGCTCGAACCTCATCGGCGAGCGCCTGCGCTACGCGCTCGGCCACCTCGACCTCAGCGGCCTCCACCATGACCCGCACAACGGGCTCGGTGCCGGAAGGTCGAAGCAAGACCCGACCATTCTCCCCCAATTCGCGCTCTGCAGTAGCCACTGCGTTACCCATTTCGGCAACCCGTGTCCGATCTACTCCGCTCACATTAATGAGGACCTGCGGATACCGAGCAAAGACCGAAGCGAGCGCGGCTAATGTTTTCCCACTACGCGTGACAGCAGCAGTGAGATGGAGCGCGGTTAACACACCATCGCCCGTCTCTGCGTGATCGGCGAGGATGAGGTGGCCCGATTGCTCACCACCTAAATTAAAGGAACCTCGGCGCATCTCCTCAAGTACATATCGATCGCCCACGGCCGCCGCAATCACCTTTATGCCAGCCTCTTTCATGGCGCGTATGAATCCCAAGTTACTCATTACCGTTGCTACGACGGTGTCATTAACAAGCAATTCACGCTCTTTCATTGAGAGTGCCAAGATCGCCATAATCTGGTCACCATCGATAATATTTCCAGCGCTATCAACGGCTAAGCACCGATCTGCGTCGCCGTCGTGGGCAAACCCCATATCTGCCTTCTCTGAAAGCACGCGCGCAGCCAGTTGCTCTATATGCGTTGAGCCCACACCGTCGTTAATGTTAAAACCGTTAGGGTGAGTTGCAACTTCCGATCGCATCTTCCAAAGCATCGTCTAATTTGGTGCCACCTTTTGCAAAAAACTTGATTCCATTATCGGGCATGGGATTGTGCGAAGCACTAATCATCACACCAAGGTCTGCCCCAGTGACATTGACGAGGTGAGCAACTGCGGGCGTCGGAAGTACACCGACCCGATACACATCAATACCTGCAGAAGCTAAACCCGCAACTACTGCGGCTTCGAGAAACTCGCCGGAGACACGAGTATCCCGCCCGACGATTGCGCGCGGACGATGGCCCGCAAAGGTGCCTTTCTCAGCGAGAATGTGTGCGGCCGCCACCGAGAGATCGAGCGCCAACTCCGCAGTGAGATCCTTATTGGCAACCCCACGCACCCCGTCGGTACCAAAGAGTCTGCCCATGACTTTGATCCTTCCATAGAGCCCAGACTTTTGGGACACACTTTTCGGACTCTCGCCGATGAAAAAGCAGAGCCCCGAACCGCAATGGCTCGGGGCTCTGCATGAAAAGCTTGATTAACGCTTGCTGTACTGCGAGCGCTTGCGGGCCTTCTTTAAGCCGTACTTCTTACGCTCAATCGCACGAGGATCGCGAGTAAGGAAGCCAGCCTTCTTCAGTGATGGGCGATGCGCTTCGGTGTCGATCTCGTTGAGTGCGCGAGAGATACCAAGGCGGAGTGCACCGGCTTGACCCGAGATGCCGCCACCGTGAATCCGAGCATGTACGTCGTAAGAGCCATCGGCACCCACGGTGCGGAAGGGCTCGGAGACGAGTTGTTGGTGAACCTTGTTAGGGAAGTAGTTATCGAGGGTACGACCATTGATCGTCCAACGGCCACTGCCAGGAACGATGCGCACGCGAGCAACAGCTTCTTTACGACGACCAGTGCCGCCGCCAGGAGCGGTTAAGGCAGGACGGTTCGTGGCAGCAGAAGGGGTGCTGGTTGAGTACGAAGAAGGCGCATTCGCTTCTAGGTCGTCGATTTCGATCTCGTTCGTCACTATTTATCCTCAGTTCACTTGCGAAACTTGATTAAAGGTATATGGCTTTGGAGATTGTGCGGTGTGTGGGTGGTTAGGACCTGCGTACACCTTCAACTTGGAACCCATGTGGCGTCCGAGTGAGCTCTTAGGAAGCATTCCCTTAATTGCCTTCTCGAGTGCACGCACTGGATTCTGAACAAGGAGGTCGCTGTACTTCACTGACGTAAGACCACCTGGGAAACCAGAGTGATGATGTGCCATCTTTTGGTTGAGCTTGTTACCGCTCATGGCAATCTTTTCTGCATTGATAACGATGACAAAGTCGCCCATGTCCATGTGTGCTGCAACGGTGGGCTTGTGCTTGCCGCGAAGGAGGACGGCAGCGTGCGTGGCAAGGCGACCGAGAATGACGTCGGTTGCATCAATGACATGCCACTGACGATCAATGTCGCCAGGCTTGGGGCTAAACGTGCGCACGCCGAACCTCTTCTTTCACATCTAGTACTGGAACCCGATCTTGCGAACTTCTCCGAAGAGACCCTGTCCGAAAGAGTGGAGCCATGGCCCCGTTCGGGGACCGACGGGCAAGATTACCCGCGCTGGAGCGGACGGGTCAAAGCGGGCGAGTTGGCTACCAGGCTTCCCAGACCGGCTCGGGGCTCTCCCGGACCACCCCGTCCTCCCCAAAGACCAAGAAGCGGTCAAACGAACGGGCAAACCAACGATCATGGGTCACCGTCACCACCGTCCCCTCAAAGCCCTCAAGGCCATCTTCGAGCGCTTCGGCGCTCGCCAAATCGAGGTTATCGGTCGGCTCATCGAGCAGGAGGAGCGTTGAGCCTTCCAACTCGAGCAGGAGAATCTGGAAGCGAGCCGCCTGGCCACCGGAGAGGGATTCGAAGCGCTGCTCCCCCTGTTGGTCGAGTTCGTACCGGCGCAATACCGACATCGCCGGGCCGAGTTGGAGTGAGTGGAGCTCCCAGAGGAGGGTAATGAGGCTCTTGCCGACAAACTCTGGGTGGGCGTGAGTCTGCGCAAAGAGTCCGGGTTGCACTCGAGCACCTAAGCGACACGTACCCGTGTGTGCCACATCTTCCCCTCCGAGCAGGCGCAGGAAGTGGCTCTTCCCGGAACCGTTTGCCCCGAGCACCGCCACTCGATCACCAAAGAAGATTTCGCCATCGAAGGGCTTAGTTAATCCAGTGAGCGCAAAATTCTCCATCGTGACCGCTCGGACGCCAGTGCGTCCACCACGTAATCGCACGCGCACGTTTTGTTCTGGAGGCGGCGGTGCAGGTTGACCGGCCTCTTCAAATTTACGGAGCCTAGTTTGCATTGCGCGATATTTGCTTGCCATATCTGGGCTGCTCGATGCCTGAATCTGCAAAGTACGTACAAGATCTTTTAGCCGTTGATGCTCTTCTTCCCAACGTGAAACCAGATCAGCAAGACGTGCATTGCGAGCTTTGCGCGCATCGTGCCAGGTGCCAAAGCCTTCGCCGTGTATCCAGACAGAACTTCCGTTGTTGCCCTGTTCAAGAGTGACAATGCGCTTGGCAGTGCGTCCCAACAACTCACGATCATGTGTGATGAAGAAAATCGTCTTACGGCTCTCGTTGATCTGTTCTTCTAACCAACGTTTTCCTGGAACATCCAAATAGTTATCGGGTTCATCGAGTAGAAGTACTTCCTCTGGACCACGCAGGAGCGCCTCGAGTACTAAACGTTTCTGTTCGCCACCAGAGAGCGTGCTTACTGGCCGCGTAGCAACTTCATCAAATGGCTTTCCGAGAGCTGCCATCGCACAGAGATCCCAGGTGACTTCTGCGTCGTAGCCACCTATGTCACCCCAGTCGGAAATCGCCTGAGCGTAGGCCATTTGATCGCCCTCATCGTGGGATTCTGACATCTTCTTTTCGGTGGCATCCATTCGGAGCGCGCCTTCACGAATCGCCGCAGGCGAAATTGAAATCAAGAGATCTCGAACGGTGCTCTCATCGCGAATCGATCCGATGAATTGACGCATCACTCCGAGCCCGCCGGAGCGCGCGACGGCGCCCAGTTCTGGCTCGATATCGCCGGCGATCAAACGAAAGAGCGTGGTTTTCCCTGCGCCATTGGGGCCGACCAGCGCGGCCTTCACTCCATCGCCCACTCGGAAGGAAACGTCGCTTAAGAGAATCCGTCCGTCCGAGAGCATGTAAGTAACTCCACTGACATCAATGTGACCCATGAACCGACTCTCGATAATCCGGGCGCTGACGTCTCTTCTTTGTTTCAGCTGCGCGCGCGGCTAATTCCGCCTGCGAAGGGTAGCGCACATGTTCCAACGTCAGCCCGTGAGGTGGAAGCACTGGGACATCACTTGCGCGCACCGTGGCAGTGAGCATGGAGGCAGGCCAATCGATCGGCTTACGCCCCTCGCCTACAGCGGTCAACGCACCCATCAATGAACGCACCATTGAATGGCAGAAAGCATCTGCCGTAATGGTGGCACACAAGTATTCAGAGGTGCGCTCCCATGTAAAAGATTGAATCGTTCGAATCATCGTGGCAAATTCACGACGCCGACAAAAAGCGGTGAAGTCGTGCTCGCCCAACAACAAATCACTTGCTTGCTTCATTGCACCGTCGTCGAGGCGATCCGGCCAAGAGAGCACGCTTTTGCGGTTTAGCGGCAGTGGACCCACTGCTCCATCTGCAATGCGATAAGAATAGGTACGGGCCAGCGCGCTAAATCGGGCATCGAAGTCCATGTTGGTCGCCGCTACCGCAAGCACCCGCACGTCGTCTGCCAGCGCACGATTGAGGCGGTAGAGACCTTGTGTTTCGATCTCGCGCCATTTATCTTCTGGAACATCCATGTGGGCGACTTGGCCTCGTGCATGCACGCCCGCGTCAGTTCTGCCGGCGCAGGTAAGCGGAGTTTCGGCCGAAAAGATAAACCCGAATATCTTCTCTAATTCGCCTTGAACGGTGCGCAATTTTTCTTGCTTCGCCCAACCGTTGAAATATTCACCGTCGTAGGAGATATCTAGGCGCAAACGAATGAGCCCACCATTGCTGGTGGGCTCTTCGTTATTCATATCTAAACGCTAGAACGAGTGAAGAACTACTTGCTCTTAGCGGCAGCTTTCTTTGCTGGGGCCTTCTTGGCAGCAGCCTTCTTGGCAGGTGCAGCGTCATCAGACTTTGCCGCCGCCTTCTTTGCCGGAGCCTTCTTTGCCGGAGCCTTCTTAGCTGCAGCCTTAGCTGCGGTTGCAGTTGCTTCGCCGACGACAGCCTTCTTACCAGGCGTGCCTTCGACGAGTACCTCAATGATTGCCATCGGAGCGTTGTCGCCCTTGCGTGGACCAATCTTCGTAATACGGGTGTACCCACCATCGCGCTGCGCAAAACGTGGACCAATCTCGGTAAAGAGAGTGTGTACGACGCCCTTGCTGCGGATCACGGTCATCACGCGACGGCGAGAAGCGAGATCGCCCTTCTTTGCGAAGGTGATCATCTTTTCGGCGAGCGGACGCACGCGCTTGGCTTTGGTCTCAGTCGTGGTGATGCGGCCATGCTCGAAGAGTTGGCTTGCGAGATTCGCAAGGATCATCTTTTCGTGTGCTGGGCCGCCACCGAGGCGAGGACCTTTAGTTGGAGTTGGCATCTATCTCTCTCCCTAGAACTGCTGGTCTTCGATGATGACCGGCGGAATTTCAGTGGGGTCGTAATCGAAATCTTCGTCATCATCATGGGAGATGACGAGCGAACGATCGAATCCGGCCGGGCTGTCCTTGAGTGCAAGACCCATCGAGATGAGCTTGGCCTTTACTTCATCGATTGACTTCGAACCGAAGTTACGAATGTCGAGAAGATCAGCTTCGCTACGTCCGACGAGTTCGCCGACAGTGTGAACACCTTCGCGCTTGAGGCAGTTGTATGAGCGAACGGTGAGCTCGAGATCTTCGATCGGGAGCGCAAGGTCTGCGGCAAGTGCTGCATCAGAAGGTGATGGACCAAGGTCAATACCTTCCGCATCGAGGTTAAGTTCGCGGGCCAAACCAAAGAGCTCAACCAGAGTCTTGCCTGCTGATGCCATGGCGTCACGAGGAGAGATGCTCTCCTTGGACTCGACATCAACGACGAGACGGTCGAAGTCTGTGCGTTGTTCCACGCGAGTGGCTTCAACCTTGTAGGTAACACGAAGAACTGGTGAGTAGATGGAGTCGACTGGGATGCGGCCGATTTCTGCACCGAGTTGCTTGTTTTGAACTGCAGTGACATACCCACGACCGCGCTCAACAGTGAGCTCGATCTCCAACTTACCTTTGCCGTTAAGCGTGGCGAGATGGTGGCCTGGGTTGTGAACTTCGACGCCAGCGGGTGGCGCAATGTCTGCAGCAGTAACAACGCCAGGACCTTGCTTGCGCAAGTACATGACGACGGGCTCATCGTGTTCGCTCGAGATAACCAATCCCTTGATGTTCAACACAAGATCAGTGATGTCTTCTTTGACACCAGGGATCGTGGTGAACTCGTGCAAGATTCCCTCAACCCGAATGCTGGTTACTGCAGCACCTGGGATAGATGAGAGAAGGGTGCGACGGAGAGAGTTTCCGAGCGTGTATCCGAATCCTGGCTCAAGCGGTTCGATAACGAACCGTGAGCGTGATCCGCTGACTACCTCTTCAGAGAGGATGGGGCGTTGTGCGATCAGCACTGTTATTCCTCCACTTGTTCGGGGCGACCGTTATATGAAGCCCGTGTTGATTTGGTGGTGATTACTTCGAGTAAAGCTCGACGATAAGTTGCTCTTGCACCTGGGTGTCAATGATCTGACGAGCAGGAAGCGAGTGCACGAGAATGCGCATTCTTGATCCGACAACTTCGAGCCATGCTGGAACGGTCTTCTCACCGATCTCGGCTTGAGCTACGAGGAATGGAGTCATTTCAAGAGATGACGGGCGAACGTCAATGACGTCTGCTTCCGAGACACGGAAAGAAGGAATATCTACCTTGTGACCGTTGACCAAGAAGTGACCGTGCTTGACGAGCTGACGTGCCATGTCGCGACTCTTTGCAAAGCCTGCGCGGTAGACAACGTTGTCGAGACGAGTCTCAAGGATGCGGAGAAGGTTTTCGCCTGTCTTACCTTGACGACGATTTGCCTCTTCGTAGTAGCCACGGAATTGCTTCTCGAGAACACCGTAGATACGTGCGCACTTCTGCTTCTCGCGCATCTGAAGGAGGTACTCGGAATCCTTGCTACGTCCACGACCATGTTGCCCCGGAGGGTATGGGCGTGACTCAATAGGACACTTTGGTCCATCGCACTTAGAGCCCTTGAGGAAGAGTTTGACCTTCTCTCGACGGCAACGCTTGCAATCTGCGCCTGTATAACGAGCCATTTATTTATCTCTCTTCGACATCAAACGCGTCGGCGCTTGGGAGGACGGCAACCGTTGTGAGGTTGTGGAGTTACATCGGAGATGGAACCCACTTCCAGCCCAGCGGCCTGAAGGGAACGAATAGCCGTCTCGCGACCCGAACCGGGACCCTTGACGAACACATCTACTTTGCGCATGCCGTGCTCTTGTGCGCGACGTGCTGCGGCTTCGGCTGCGAGTTGTGCAGCGAATGGAGTGGACTTGCGTGAGCCCTTGAAGCCCACTTGGCCGGCGGAAGCCCAGGAGATCACAGCGCCCGTAGGGTCGGTGATCGAAACGATGGTGTTGTTGAAAGTGCTCTTGATGTGGGCATGCCCGTGAGCAACATTCTTCTTCTCTTTGCGACGCACCTTTGCTTTGCCAGGCGCTTGCTTTGATTTTGGTGGCATGTCTCCTACTTCGTGACTTTCTTCTTGCCGGCGATAGCGCGGCGAGGGCCTTTACGGGTACGGGCGTTGGTGTGGGTGCGTTGTCCGCGGACAGGAAGGCCACGGCGGTGACGGATTCCTTGGTAGCAACCGATTTCAACTTTGCGGCGAATGTCAGCTGCAACTTCGCGGCGCAAATCGCCTTCGATTTTGTAATTGCCCTCGATGAATTCACGGAGTTTGGCGAGCTCTGGCTCACCGAGATCCTTCACGCGAGTATTTGGATTGACACCGGTGGCGCCGAGAATTTTCTGCGAGCGCGTGCGGCCGATGCCGAACGTCTCTACCCGCCCGGGTGGAGTCTCGACCTCCGGGCCGAGAGTCTTCGCTTTCACGAAGTTGAGTGACGCGTATCTAGTTGTCGTTACTGCTTTTGGTATAGATGGTTGATAAAGGTGTAACTACTATCCTTGACGTTGCTTATGACGAAGGTTTTCGCAAATGACCATAACTCGACCGTGACGGCGAATTACTTTGCACTTGTCGCAAATCTTCTTCACGCTTGGCTTTACCTTCATCGCTCCTCTTTCGACCGGCTACTTGTATCGGTAGACGATGCGACCTCGGGTGAGGTCATATGGACTTAGTTCCACAACGACTCGGTCCTCTGGAAGAATGCGAATGTAGTGCTGACGCATCTTCCCGCTAATGTGCGCGAGAACTTTGTGACCGTTTGCTAACTCCACACGGAACATGGCATTTGGCAGCGCTTCAGAGACTGTGCCTTCAATTTCGATGGCACCATCCTTCTTCGACACCCAATCCCCTCCCGTTCGGCACCCCAGGCGAAAACGCCTATGGCACAAGGGTTGAGTCTACGTGGGAGGGCTGGAAGAGAAAAATCGGCCGGGTGAGTCGTAGGATTACCCCATGAGCGAGAATCCTGAAAATCCAGCCAGCGACTCAGCCAACCAACAAGGCGGGCAGACTCCCCCACCCGGTTGGTGGCAAGCCTGGGATGGCAAGTGGTACCCGGCAACGGTCAAGCCCGAGGCCATCCCCCCTTCCCCCGCTGCTCCGAGCGCTGGAAGTGCGAGCCCGGCTCAACCAGGGCCTACCCCTACCTACGCTCAAGCTCCGTACGCACCTTCATACCCCCAAGCGCCCTATGGTCAACCGGGTCTACCTCCCGTAGGCGTCGGACCTTATGGCGCTCCGATGCCGGCAAGTACCGGAACTAACGGAATGTCGATTGCGGCTTTGGTTCTGGGCATCCTCTGGATCTATGGGATCGGCTCGATCCTCTCGCTGATTTTTGGCTATATCTCGCTCGGCCAGATCAAGCGCGATCCACGACAAAAAGGAAAGGGCATGGCCATCGCAGGCGTTGTCCTCGGTTGGGTCGGCATCGCGGGCGCCATCATTGTGATCGCCTTAATAGTCTTCGCCGCACAGAGTGGTGTCTATGACAGCACTTACGACGATTACGGCTACTAACTCGACAACTACAGAGTCGACAACTACTGAGTCGACAACTACAGAGTCGAGAACTACTGGGCGGTCAGTTCGCTCGCTCCGCCATCAAGGCTGGTAAGTACCCAAGGCGTGCCATCGGGGCGCAGAGTAAATGTCTCCTCCCAATGCGCACCCCGTGAGCCGTCAGTTGAAACGACTGTCCACTCATCATCAAGGGTGCGCATGCGATGGGTTCCGCGAGTGATCATGGGTTCCACCGCAAGAGCCAATCCGAGAATAAGTTCTGCCCCTTTGCCTGCCTTACCAAAGTTTGGCACGTGTGGATCTTGATGCATCTCTGTGCCGATGCCGTGGCCGGTGTACTCCTCGAGAATTCCGTAACGCACTTTGCGCGCTCTCTCTGAGGCAATGATCGAACGCTCCACTGCATGACCAATATCGGAGACGTGTCCACCAAGACGCGCAGCGCCGATACCTGCCCAGAGTGACTTCCGGCAATCTTCGATAAGTGCAAGATCTTCGGCTGCCATATTTCCGACACCCATAGTAAACGCGGCATCCCCATGCCACCCATCGAGAATGGCCCCACAATCAATGGAGACCACGTCGCCATCTTTAATAATCCGATCACCTGGAATCCCATGCACTACTTCGTCGTTGATGGAGACGCAAATGCTGCAAGGAAAGCCGTAATAGCCTTTGAAGGAAGGGATGGCGCCGGATTTGCGAATATGTTCCTCAGCGATGACGTCTAACTCAATCGTACGCATTCCTACTTTTACACTTTCGCGCAAAAGTGCGAGCGTCTCTCCTACAACAATGCCAGCACGGCGCATTAATTGGATTTCGTCTTGGGTCTTTATTTGAATTGGCATGATTAGCGATGGGCAAGCAGGGCCGAAATAGCTCGGCTCGTTACTTCCTCAACAGCCCCCATTGCGCTAATTGACACTAAGAGTGAGCGAGTGCGATAGAAATTAATAATAGGTTCAGTTTGTTCTCGATAGACCTCGAGGCGACGAGCAATAACTTCCTCTTTATCGTCCTCGCGTTGATAAATTTCCCCACCACATCCATCACAGACGGCTGCATCTTGAGTGGGGTCTGAATCAATGTGCCAAATGCGACCGCAATTGCGACAGACACGACGACCAGAGAGACGTCGAATGATTTCATTCTCATCTACCGTGAGTTCAAGCGCAGCATCAATCGGAGTGCCGGCTTTTTCAACGATTTCAGCGAGTACTTCTGATTGCACCACATTGCGTGGAAACCCATCTAGCAGAAAACCATTCTTGGTATCTGCCTGCGTGAGGCGATCAGCGACCATCGCGTTCGTTACCGAGTCGGGGACGAGCTCGCCTCTATCCATGTAACCCTTAGCCTCCACGCCAAGAGGTGTTCCAGACTTGAGGTTTGCCCGAAAAATATCGCCAGTGGAAATATGCGGAATGGCAAAGTGCTCGGCGAGGAATTGTGCCTGCGTTCCTTTCCCAGCACCCGGCGGACCCACCAGGATGAGGCGCATTAGCGAAGGAAACCTTCGTAGGAGCGCTGTTGGAGTTGGCTTTCAATCTGCTTGGCAGTATCAAGACCGACACCGACCACAATGAGGATCGCTGTTCCACCGAAGGGGAAGTTTTGCGTAGCCCCAAAGAGTGAGAGCGCGATGATTGGAATCAAAGCCACGAAGCCAAGATAGAGCGCCCCGGGAGCAGTGATGCGCGAAAGGATGTAAGCCAAGTACTCCGAAGTAGGACGTCCAGCACGAATTCCTGGAATAAACCCTCCGTACTTCTTCATATTCTCGGCAACTTCGTCAGGGTTAAAAGTAATCGAGACGTAGAAGTACGTGAAGAAAATGATGAGAAGGAAGTAAGCCAACATGTATGACCAGTGGTCACCGCGGACAAAGAACTTCGTAATGAAGGTGGCCCAAGGTGCCGTGCTCGCCGTGAGGTTGACGATCAGGTTCGGAATGTAAAGCAACGACGAGGCGAAGATAACCGGAATAACGCCAGCTTGATTCACCTTGATAGGAATGTAGGTGCTCGTTCCGCCGTACATCTGACGACCGACCATACGCTTTGCGTATTGGACCGGGATACGGCGCTGCGCGTTCTCGACGAATACCACCGCAGCGACGATCACCACTCCGATCGCCATCACGAAGAGAAATACTGGCCAACCTTTTTGCACCTTGATGCTCCAGAGTTGCCCAGGGAACCCAGCAGCAATAGAAGTGAAGATCAAGATCGACATTCCGTTACCGATACCACGATCAGTGATCAATTCTCCGAGCCACATGATTACTGCGGTACCCGCGGTCATGACAAAGACCATGGTGGCAATCCTCTGCCACGATGCATCCGGAATAATGGCCAGATTACAACTACGGAAGAGATTTCCAGGAGTGCGAGCAACTGCAATGAGACCGGTTGCTTGCAAGATTCCCAGGCCGATAGTGAGGTAACGGGTGTACTGCGTGAGTTTCGCGGTGCCTGATTGACCCTCTTGCTTCAATGCTTCAAAGCGTGGAATTACCACCGTCAAAAGCTGCACAATGATGCTGCTTGTGATGTAAGGCATGATGCCCAGCGCAAAGACCGAGAGGTGGAGCAAGGCGCCACCGCTGAAGAGGTTAACCAGGTTGAAGAGGCCTTGCCCCTTTACCTGATCAATACAGGTTTGGACATTCTTATAAGAGACGCCAGGGGTAGGAATGATCGAACCAAAGCGGAAGAGCGCCATGATCCCCAAAGTGAAGAGGATCTTTCGACGTAGGTCTGGCGTTTTAAACGCCTTTCCAAACGCTGCGAGCACGACGTCCTCCTATGCCTTGGTAATCCGGTTAATGACTAGAGAGTAGTAACCGTACCGCCAGCAGCAGTGATCTTCTCTGCAGCTGAGGTCGAAAACTTATGAGCAGCCACGTTTACTTTGACTGCAATCTCTCCATCGCCAAGAATCTTGACCTTTTCTCCTTCGCGAACAGCGCCCTTGCTCACCAAGTCAGCCACTGAAACGGCACCGCCTGCTGGGAAGAGAAGTGCAATCGTCTCTACGTTGACTACTTGGTACTCAACGCGGAAGGGGTTCGTAAAGCCGCGAAGTTTCGGCAAGCGCATGTGGAGCGGCATTTGGCCACCCTCAAAACGTGCCGGAACTTGGTAACGAGCCTTCGTTCCCTTGGTACCGCGGCCAGCAGTCTTACCCTTTGATGCCTCACCGCGACCCTTACGGGTCTTGGCCTTCTTGGCACCGGGGGCAGGACGAAGATGATGCATTTTGAGAGTCATTACTCCACCTCTTCTACGGTAACGAGATGGCGTACAGCATGAACCATGCCACGAATCTCAGGGCGATCTTCTTTGACGACAATGTCGCCAATGCGCTTCAGACCGAGCGAGCGAAGCGTCTCGCGATGCTCCGGACGTCCGCCGATCTTCGACTTATGTTGTGTGACCTTAAGGCGTCCCATTACGCACCTACTCCTGCACGAGCACGAAGAAGAGCGGCTGGTGCGACATCTTCCAAAGGAAGACCGCGCCGAGCAGCAATCGCTTCTGGTTGCTCAAGCATCTTGAGTGCAGCAACTGTTGCGTGCACGATGTTGATTGCATTATTCGAACCAAGTGACTTGCTGAGTACATCGTGGATGCCAGCGCACTCGAGTACGGCGCGAACTGGTCCTCCTGCGATAACTCCAGTACCGGGGCTAGCTGGCTTGAGAAGCACGACGCCGGCAGCAGCTTCACCCTGCACTGGGTGCGGGATTGTTGCTTGAATGCGTGGGACTTTGAAGAACGAACGCTTCGCTTCTTCAACGCCCTTGGCAATTGCTTGCGGAACTTCTTTAGCCTTGCCATAGCCCACGCCCACCATGCCTTCGCCATCGCCTACAACGACGAGTGCGGTGAAGGAGAAGCGACGGCCACCCTTAACTACCTTTGCTACGCGGTTGATGAAGACCACGCGCTCGATGTAATTGCTCTTTTCGGCTTGTGGGCCACCATCGCGACGTTCGCGACGATCGCGACGCTCGCCGCGACCCTTAGCTCCGTTGTCAGTCTCACGTGTGGTCATTAGAAGTCCAGTCCATTCTCGCGAGCGCCCTCTGCAAGAGCAGCAATACGGCCGTGGTAGCGATTGCCACCACGATCAAAGACAACCTGAGCGACGCCTGCAGCCTTTGCGCGATCAGCCACAAGCTGACCTACCGCGCGGGCCTTAGAGGTTTTATCGCCAGTAGCACTACGAAGGGCACTCTCCATGGTGGAGGCAGATGCCAATGTTTGGCCAATGGTGTCATCGACAACTTGGACCATGAGGTGACGGGCCGAACGTGATACGACAAGACGTGGACGCAGTGAAGTACCGCTCACGTTCTTACGAACACGGAAGTGACGTCGGGCACGCGCATTTTGTGCGGAACCCTTAACAACCTTTACGCCGATCGACATTACTTCTTACCCGCCTTTCCTTGCTTGCGACGAATAGTCTCGCCGAGGTAACGGATGCCCTTGCCCTTGTAAGGATCGGGCTTACGAAGTTTGCGGATGTTGGCAGAGATTTCGCCGACCTGTTGCTTGTCGATTCCACTCACCGAGAATTTGGTGGGTGATTCAACAGCAAATGAAATTCCTTCAGGAGCCGGGATGATCACTGGGTGGCTAAAGCCAAGAGCGAACTCAAGGTCTTTGCCCTTAGGGGCTACGCGGTAACCCACTCCGACGATTTCCATCGACTTGGTGTAGCCCTCGGTGACACCTTGAACCATGTTTGCCACAAGAGTGCGTGAAAGACCATGAAGAGCTTTAGGAAGACGCTCGTCGTTGGGTCGGGTAACCAGGAGAGTTCCATCGTCTTGCTTAGCAATGGCGATGGGCTCAGCGAGCGTGTGTGAAAGAGTTCCCTTAGGACCCTTAACAGTGACCTGCGCTCCATTAATGGTGACCTCAACGCCCGCAGGCACTGGGATAGGTAGACGACCAATACGTGACATGGTTCCCTCCTACCAGACGTAGGCGAGAACTTCTCCGCCTACACCTTGCTTATTGGCTTGCTTATCAGTCAGCAAGCCAGAGGATGTGGAAATGATTGCAACGCCAAGGCCACCGAGCACCTTAGGAAGCGCAGTCGACTTTGCGTAAACGCGAAGTCCGGGCTTACTCACGCGGCGAAGACCCGCGATCGAGCGCTCACGGTTTGGACCGAACTTAAGGTCGATAGTGAGCGTGCGAGTTGCGGCGTCTACTTTGAAGCCAGCGATGTAACCCTCCTTCTGGAGGATGACGGCGATGTTTTGCTTAGTCTTCGACGTCGGCATTGCAACCGTGTCGTGGTAAGCGCTATTCGCGTTGCGCAGACGAGTCAACATGTCTGCGATCGGATCGGTCATTGTCATGGTATTCGGCCTTTCTCGTGGTGGTATCCGCTGCGAATCTCGCAATGGACCTGCCGCGTAGTGGGTTTACCAGCTTGCTTTTGTAATACCTGGGAGTTCACCAGCATGTGCCATCTCACGGAAGCACACACGGCAGAGACCAAACTTTTGGTAGACGGCACGTGGGCGTCCACAACGTTGGCAACGGGTGTAGCCGCGCACCTTGAACTTCGGGGTGCGAGCAGCCTTTACCTTGAGTGATGTTTTAGCCATCTCACATCTCCTTAAACGGGAAGCCGAGCAGACGCAGAAGCGCACGCCCTTCTTCATCAGTCGTTGCCGTGGTGACGACGGTGATGTCCATTCCACGAGGACGATCAATTTTGTCTTGATCGATCTCAGGGAATACAACTTGCTCCGTCAAACCAAAGGTGTAATTGCCGTGACCATCGAATTGCTTCGCTGAAAGACCGCGGAAGTCGCGGATACGAGGAAGCGAGATGGAGAGGAGGCGATCAAGAAACTCCCACATGCGATCTCCACGAAGAGTGACGTGCGCACCAATCGGCATATTCTCGCGAAGCTTGAACTGGGCGATTGACTTACGTGAGCGAGTGACCTGAGGCTTTTGACCGGTGATCGCTGCGAGGTCGCGGATTGCGCCTTCGATCAACTTGGCATCTTTAGCGGCTTCGCCGACACCCATGTTGACCACGATCTTGGTGAGGCCAGGAACCTGCATCACGTTTCCGTAAGCAAATTGACCTTGAAGCGCGGGCATGATTTCGGCGCGGTAGCGCTCCTTCATGCGAGGCATTGAAGTAGTGGTCATGATTAGAGGTCCTTACCAGTGCTCTTGGAGATTCGGACGTTCTTGCCCTCTTCATCCTGACGGAAGCCGACGCGCGTTGCCTTGCCGGTATCTGAATCTACGAGCATGACATTTGAGACGTGGATCGGGGCCTCTTGCGTGATGATGCCACCGGTCTGCGTGCCACGGATGCCTTCACCAATCTTGGTGTGCTTCGTGATTCGATTAACGCCTTCAACGAGCACCTTGTTGGTCTCTCGGTAGACGTGAATAACTTTGCCCTTGGCGCCTTTGTCCTTGCCAGTGATGACTTGAACGGTATCGCCCTTCTTAATCTTTGCCATGTTTAGAGCACCTCCGGTGCGAGCGAGATGATCTTCATGTAGCGCTTGTCGCGAAGCTCGCGACCAACTGGTCCGAAGATACGGGTGCCGCGTGGCTCCCCGTCTGCCTTCAAGATGACGGCAGCGTTCTCATCGAATTTGATGTAAGAGCCATCTGGACGACGACGCTCCTTGACGGTGCGCACGACGACGGCCTTTACGACGTCACCCTTCTTGACCTGCCCGCCAGGAATTGCATCCTTGACGCTACATACGATGACATCGCCGATACCTGCGTAACGGCGCGACGAACCGCCCAACACGCGGATGCAAAGGAGTTCCTTTGCACCTGTGTTGTCAGCGACGCGTAGTCGCGACTCTTGTTGAATCACTTCGTACTCCTTATCGGGACTTACTTGGCCTTTTCGAGGATTTCGACTACACGCCAGCGCTTCGTTGCCGAAAGCGGACGAGTTTCCATGATGAGCACGCGATCGCCAACACCGCAGGTGTTGTTCTCATCGTGGGCTTTGAGCTTGTTAGTGCGGCGCATGACCTTGCCGTAAAGAGGGTGCTTAACGCGATCCTCTACTGCGACGACGATGGTCTTATCCATCTTGTCGCTGACGACGGTGCCTTCGCGCGTCTTACGGAAGCCGCGCTCGACATTTGTGTCTACGGTTGAGTTACTCATGCAGCACCACCAATTCCAAGTTCACGCTCTCGCATGATTGTGTAGATACGAGCGATCTCTTTGCGAACTGCATTGAGACGGCCATGGTTTTCAAGTTGGCCAGTAGCTGCCTGAAAGCGAAGGTTGAAGAGTTCTTCCTTTGCTTCCTTGAGCTTGGTTGCCAACTCATCGACCTCAAGGCCGCGAAGTTCATTCACGGTGATTGCCATTTATGCCTCCTCGCGTCGTACAACACGGCACTTCATAGGAAGTTTGTGAATCGCGCGAGTCATTGCCTCACGTGCCACTTCCTCTGTTACGCCTGAAAGTTCAAACATCACACGGCCAACCTTGACGTTGGCTACCCACCATTCAGGAGAACCCTTACCAGAGCCCATGCGGGTTTCAGCAGGCTTCTTGGTGATGGGACGGTCAGGGAAGATATTGATCCAGACCTTTCCACCACGCTTGATGTGACGTGTCATTGCAATACGAGCCGCTTCAATCTGGCGGTTCGTTACATATGAGTTCTCCAGAGCTTGAATACCGAAGTCACCAAAGGTCACTGCAGTTCCGCCCTTGGCAGCACCACTCCGGCTGGGGTGGTGTTGCTTGCGGTGGCGCACCTTACGTGGAATGAGCATCAGTTACGCCTCCCCGTGAGTGGTGTCAGTGGCAACAGCCTCGGCAGGGGCTTCAACTGCTACAGGAGCGGTTGCTGCCGAACCTTGGCTAGAGAGAGTGACCTCACCGCGCGGGGCACGAGGTGCACGAGCTGCGGGACGAGGCTTAGGTGCACGAGCTGCAGCAAGTGCGGAAGCTGCGCGCTCGCTACGGCTAGCAATGATGTCGCCCTTGTAGATCCAGACCTTCACACCAATGCGACCGAAAGTGGTTGCAGCCTCGTAGAAGCCGTAATCAATATCGGCGCGCAAGGTGTGCAACGGAACACGACCTTCGCGGTAGAACTCAGAGCGGCTCATTTCGGCGCCACCTAGACGACCTGAGCAGTTGATTCGAATGCCCTTGGCGCCCGACTTCAATGCGGTCTGCATCGACTTACGCATGGCACGACGGAAGGAAACACGGCTCGCGAGCTGCTCAGCTACACCTTGTGCAACGAGTTGCGCATCGATCTCTGGTTGCTTCACCTCGAGGATGTTGAGCTGAACTTGCTTGCCCGTCATCTTCTCAAGATCCGTACGAATGCGATCTGCTTCTTGACCACGACGCCCAATGACAATGCCAGGACGTGCCGTGTGGATGTCGATGCGAACGCGATCGCGGGTGCGCTCGATCTCAACACGAGAGATACCAGCGCGCTCCATGCCCTTCGTCATCATGCGACGAATGGCCACATCTTCTTTGACGTAATCCTTGTAGAGCTTGTCTGCGTACCAACGCGACTTGAACTCAGTGGTGATACCAAGGCGGAAGCCATGCGGGTTAACTTTTTGACCCATTAGTGGGCACCTGCTCTCTTCTGGACCTTGACTGGCGTCTTCGTATCGGAGACAACCACGGTGATGTGTGAAGTGCGCTTGTTGATGCGAAATGCGCGTCCTTGTGCACGTGGACGGAAACGCTTCAACGTGACACCTTCATCTACGAAAGCTTCGGTGATCCATAGTTCGGAGGCATCGCGAACACCATGAAGAGTCTTGGCGTTAGCAACCGCAGAGGCGACCGTCTTATAAACAGTCTCACCCGCTGCTTGCGGAGCGAACTTGAGTACGGCAAGAGCCTCGTCGGCTTTCATGCCGCGGACGAGGTCCACTACACGTCGAGCCTTCATAGGAGTGATGCGTACGTCGCGCGTGCTGGCGCGAGCGATGATGTCAGCCACGCTTAGCCCTCCGATCATCCTTAACGTGTCCCTTGAAAGTGCGCGTTGGTGCGAACTCGCCAAGCTTGTGACCGACCATTGCATCAGTCACGAAAACTGGAACGTGCTTACGACCGTCGTGAACAGCAATCGTGTGCCCAATCATGGACGGCACGATCATGGAGCGACGCGACCACGTCTTGATGACGTTCTTAGTCCCGGCATCGTTTTGTACATCTACCTTTTTGGTGAGATGGCCATCCACGAAGGGGCCCTTCTTAAGACTCCGAGGCATCGTTCTCCTAGCGCTTCTTGTTCGACTTGCGACGACGGACGATCATCTTGTCGCTTGACTTGGAGCGACGAGTACGACCTTCTGGTTGTCCCCATGGGCTTACTGGGTGACGTCCACCAGAGGTCTTGCCTTCGCCACCACCGTGTGGGTGATCGACTGGGTTCATGGCAACACCGCGGACGGTTGGGCGCTTGCCCTTCCAACGCATACGGCCGGCCTTACCCCAGTTGATGTTGGACTGTTCTGCGTTACCGACTTCACCAACGGTGGCCCGGCAACGAACATCTACGTTACGAATTTCGCCAGAGGGCATACGCAATTGTGCGTAAGGACCATCTTTAGCGACAAGCTGAACTGAAGCGCCAGCTGAGCGCGCAATCTTGGCGCCTCCACCCGGGCGAAGTTCAATCGCATGGATGACGGTACCGACCGGGATATTGCGCAATGGCAAGTTATTGCCCGGCTTAATATCGGCGCTCGGACCGCTCTCTACTGCATCGCCTTGGCCAAGCTTGTTCGGCGCGATGATGTAGCGCTTCTCGCCATCTGCATAGTGCAGGAGGGCGATACGTGCGGTGCGGTTCGGGTCGTACTCAATGTGCGCGACCTTGGCTGGCACACCATCTTTATCATTGCGACGGAAGTCGATGAGACGGTAGGCACGCTTGTGACCGCCACCTTGGTGACGAGCAGTGACGCGACCGGCCGAGTTACGACCACCCTTGGAGTGAATCGGACGGACGAGCGACTTCTCCGGGGTGGTGCGAGTGATCTCAACGAAGTCTGCAACGCTCGAGCCACGACGGCCCGGAGTTGTCGGCTTGTATTTACGGATACCCATGAATCAATCCTGTTCTTTCGTTCCTGGCTCCGTTAGGAGACAGGACCTCCGAAGATGTCGATACGGTCGCCGGCAGCTACCGAGACGATGGCGCGCTTGGTGTCATTGCGCTTTCCAAAGCCGATTCGGGTCCGCTTGCGCTTGCCTTGACGGTTCAACGTGTTGACGCTGAGGACCTTCACTCCGAAGATCTTTTCAACGGCAATTTTGATTTCTGTCTTGTTCGCAGTGGGTGCAACCAAGAAGGTGTACTTATTCTCATCGAGCATGCCGTATGACTTTTCAGATACGACTGGAGCGATTAAGACGTCGCGGTAATCGTTCATGCTGACACCTCTTCACTCGTGGCGCGACCAACTGCGGTTGCGCTCTTGCCACTGGCTGGACCGGCAACAAACTCTGCGAGAGCAGTCTTTGAGAAAACCACATCATCGCTGACGAGAACGTCGTATGCATTGAGTTGATCTGGCACCAAGAGGTGCACGCGATCTGAGTTGCGAAGTGAACGCCAGGCAGACTCTTCATTGCGCGAAAGCACAACAAGGAGATGCTTACGATCTGAAAATTGCGCTACGGCGGCGAGAGCGGCCTTCGTTGATGGATCACCAGCGATAACTTCAGAGATGACATGGATGCGACCGTTGCGTGCACGATCAGAGAGCGTGCCGCGGAGTGCGCCAGCAATCATCTTCTTAGGTGTGCGTTGTGCGTAGCTACGCGGCACTGGACCGTGAGCAACACCACCGTGACGTTGGTTAGGTGAACGTGTCGAACCCTGACGAGCGCGACCGGTTCCCTTCTGCGCGAAAGGCTTCTTTCCACCACCGCTCACTTCACCGCGGTTCTTAGCCTTGTGGGTTCCTTGGCGTGCAGCTGCACGTTGGGCGACCACGACTTGGTGGATCAATGGAATGTTGACTTGAACATCGAAGATCTCGGCTGGAAGTTCAACGCTTCCTGCCTTCTTACCCGATGCGTCAACAACGTTGATTGAAAGAGTCATTATTACTCTCCCTTCGCTGCGGACTTGACGAAGACGAGTGAGCCGTTGGAACCAGGAAGAGCGCCCTTAATAAGGAGCAAGCCCTTCTCGAGATCCACAGCGTGGACGGTGAGGCCAGTAGTCGTCACGCGCTCGTTGCCCATATGACCGGCCATCTTGAGTCCGCGGAAGACGCGACCCGGAGTGGCACAGGCGCCAATAGAGCCAGGCATACGGTGTGCGCGGTGAACACCGTGTGAAGAGCTCAAGCCGTGGAAACCATGGCGCTTCATCACACCCGCGAATCCCTTGCCCTTGCTCGTGCCGGTGACATCAACAATTTGACCAGCCTCGAACACGTCTGGGCCGAGTTCTTGACCGACGGTGTACGAATCGGCATCGCTAGTGCGAAGTTCAGCAACATGGCGACGTGGCGTGGCACCCGCCTTTGCGAAGTGGCCAGCATCTGGCTTATTTACTTTGCGTGGGTCGATCGCGCCAAAAGCGAGTTGAACAGCGCTGTAGCCATCCTTCTCTTCGGAACGAACTTGCGTAACAACGCAAGGACCAGCCTTGACGACAGTAACCGGGACGATGTGGTTGCTTGCGTCGAAGACTTGAGTCATGCCGAGCTTCTCGCCCAACACTCCCTTAATAGTCTTAGTCATCTCTCCGGTCCTATCTAGAGCTTGATCTCGATATCGACACCAGCGGGAAGATCGAGACGCATAAGTGAGTCAACGGTCTTCGGCGTGGGGTCGAGAATGTCAATGAGGCGCTTGTGCGTGCGCATTTCGAAGTGCTCACGGCTGTCCTTGTACTTGTGAGGCGAACGAATGACGCAGTAGATGTTCTTCTCAGTAGGCAACGGAACGGGACCGGCAACTTTCGCGCCAGTACGCTCGACTGTTTCGACGATCTTCTTCGCCGAAGAGTCAATGACCTCATGGTCATATGCCTTGAGCCGGATGCGGATCTTCTGTCCCGCCATGTTTCCTACTCTCTATCTAGAAGTTGCTACTACTTCAAACTTTTCTGCTGTACTGCTTTCTGGTGGTTTCTCGGTGGGGGATCGCTCCCCCACCGAGAACAGCATTAACCAGAGGTATTACTGAATTACTTGAGAACCTTCGTGACACGACCTGCACCAACGGTGCGGCCACCTTCGCGGATTGCGAAGCGAAGTCCTTCTTCCATAGCGATTGGCTGGATGAGTGCAACATTCATCTCAGTGTTATCGCCAGGCATCACCATTTCGGTGCCGGATGGCAACGTTACGACGCCAGTGACGTCAGTGGTGCGGAAGTAGAACTGTGGGCGGTAGTTGTCGAAGAACGGGGTGTGACGTCCACCTTCATCCTTGGAAAGGATGTAGACGTTAGCCTCGAAGTCGGTGTGAGGAGTGATCGAGCCTGGCTTAACAACAACCATGCCGCGCTCAACATCTTCGCGCTTGGTTCCACGGAGAAGGAGACCGACGTTTTCACCGGCACGACCTTCGTCGAGGAGCTTGCGGAACATTTCGACACCAGTGACGGTGGTCTTCTGTGAAGTCTCGCGGATACCCACGATTTCGACTTCTTCGTTGACCTTGACGATGCCACGCTCGATACGGCCCGTGATAACGGTTCCGCGACCGGTGATGGTGAATACGTCTTCAACTGGCATGAGGAATGCCTTGTCGATGTCGCGAGTGGGCTCTGGGATAGATGCATCGACTGCGTCCATGAGACCGATGAGGGCCTCTGACCACTTGGCATCGCCTTCGAGCGCCTTAAGCGCAGAAACGCGAACAACTGGGAGGTCATCGCCAGGGAATTCGTACTTGCTAAGAAGTTCACGAACTTCCATCTCGACAAGCTCGAGGATTTCCTCATCATCGACCATGTCGGACTTGTTGAGTGCGACAACGATGTAAGGAACGCCTACTTGGCGAGCAAGGAGAACGTGCTCCTTGGTCTGTGGCATTGGGCCGTCAGTGGCGGCAACCACGAGGATTGCACCGTCCATCTGCGCGGCACCAGTGATCATGTTCTTGATGTAGTCAGCGTGACCAGGGCAGTCGACGTGCGCGTAGTGGCGCTTCTCAGTCTGGTACTCGATATGCGCGATCGAAATCGTGATACCGCGTTGACGCTCTTCAGGGGCCTTATCGATTTGATCGAATGGCGTGAAGGGGTTGATGTCTGGGTACTTGTCGTGAAGCACCTTGGAGATCGCTGCAGTAAGAGTGGTCTTACCGTGATCGATGTGTCCAATGGTGCCGATGTTCACGTGCGGCTTTGTCCGCTCGAACTTTGCCTTTGCCACGAGGGCCCTCCTGTGTTCTGGTTAACGCTGCTGTTGGGATGTGCCGGGTTTGTAGAGCTGGACTTACTCGCCGCGAACTTTGGCGATGATGTCCTTTGACACGTTTGCCGGAACTTCTGCATACGAGTCGAATTGCATTGAGTAACTTGCTCGACCTTGGGTCCGGCTTCGTAGATCTCCGACATAGCCGAACATCTCTGAAAGTGGAACCAAGGCTTTAACAACTCGGGCACCAGCCCGCTCGTCCATGGACTGGATTTGTCCACGGCGAGAGTTGAGATCGCCAATCACATCGCCCATGAAGTCTTCAGGGGTGATGACCTCAACGCTCATGATGGGTTCAAGGAGCGCAGGATCGGCCATACGTACTGCCTCTTTGAACGCTTGAAGTCCAGCGATCTTGAAGGCAAGTTCAGAAGAGTCAACATCGTGATAGGCACCATCAAGGAGGGTGACCTTCACGTTTACGAGCGGGTAGCCAGCGAGCGGACCTGAGTTGAGTCCATCTTGGCAACCAGCGTCTACGGATGGAATGTATTCGCGAGGGATACGTCCGCCGGTGACCTTGTTATCGAATTCGTAAGCGACTGCACTATCGGCAGGAAGCGGATGAACCGAGATTTGCACCTTTGCGAATTGACCTGATCCACCGGTCTGCTTCTTGTGGGTGTAATCGTGCTTCTCGACTGCGCGACGGAGAGTCTCGCGATAAGCAACCTGTGGCTTACCAACGTTTGCCTCTACCTTGAACTCGCGACGCATACGGTCGACGAGGATTTCAAGGTGAAGCTCGCCCATACCGCCGATGATGGTTTGACCCGTCTCTAAGTCGGTGTGCACATGGAAAGTGGGATCTTCTTCAGCAAGACTTTGAATCGCAATTCCAAGTTTCTCTTGATCGCTCTTCGTCTTTGGCTCGATAGCGACCGAGATAACTGGGTTAGGGAAGCTCATCGATTCGAGCACTACTGGATTCGCTGAATCACAGAGTGTCTCGCCAGTGGTGGTGTCCTTAAGACCCATCACGGCAACGATCATGCCGGCGCCGGCGCTTTCGCGCTCTTCGCGCTTATTCGCGTGCATCTGATAGATCTTGCCGATGCGCTCTTTGCGATCCTTGGTGCTATTAAGAACTTGTGAACCTGTCTCAAGAAGGCCTGAGTAGATTCGAATGAAGGTGAGTTTTCCGAGGTGAGGATCTCTCATGATTTTGAAGGCAAGTGCAGAGAAGGGTTCTTTATTATCGGGGTGACGGAGAACTTCGACGCTCTCGTCTCCTTGCTTGTGTCCGACGATCGACTCTACGTCGAGCGGGCTCGGGAGGTAGCGGTTCACAGCGTCGAGCATGGGTTGCACACCCTTGTTCTTGAATGCGGAACCGGTAAGCACAGGAGTGAGTTTGTCCGCGAGAGTTGCACGGCGAATACCAGCAATCAACTCCGCTTCTGAAAGATCTTGACCATCGAGGTACTTCTCCATGATCACGTCGTCTTTGTCAGCAAGAGTTTCAATGAGCAGGTGGCGTGCTGCATCTGCAGCCTCTTTGAGATCAGCGGGGATCTCTTCAATTTTGTAATCTTCACCCTTTTGAGTCTCGCCGCGCCAAGTGAGCGCCTTCATTGCGAGCAAGTCGACGACGCCGATGAAGTCACCTTCGTTGCCAATGGGGATTTGGAGAACGAGCGGAGTCGCGTTGAGGCGAGAGATGATCATGTCGACACACATTTGGAAGTTGGCACCAGTGCGATCGAGCTTATTGATGAAGCAGATACGTGGAACTTTGTAGCGATCTGCTTGACGCCATACGGTTTCAGATTGTGGTTCTACGCCCGCTACGCCATCGAAAACTGCAACGGCGCCATCGAGTACGCGAAGTGAACGCTCTACCTCAACGGTGAAATCTACGTGGCCAGGAGTGTCGATGATGTTGATGAGGTGGTCGTGCCACATACAAGTTGTAGCAGCAGAGGTGATGGTGATTCCACGCTCTTGCTCTTGCTCCATCCAGTCCATCGTCGCCGCGCCTTCATGTACTTCACCGATCTTGTAGTTGATACCGGTGTAGAACAGAATGCGCTCTGTCGTGGTGGTTTTGCCCGCGTCGATATGAGCCATGATGCCGATGTTGCGCACCTTGGCGAGGTCGATTGCGGTTTCTGTAGCCACGATTTATCTCCTTCGAATTACCAGCGGTAGTGAGCGAAGGCCTTGTTGGACTCCGCCATCTTGTGGGTGTCTTCGCGACGCTTCACCGAAGCACCGAGGCCATTGCTGGCATCAATCAACTCATTCATAAGACGCTCAGCCATGGACTTCTCGCGACGCTCGCGTGAGAAGTGCACCAACCAGCGAAGAGCAAGAGTATTTGAGCGAGCAGGCTTTACTTCGACAGGAACCTGGTAGGTAGCGCCACCGACGCGACGGCTACGAACTTCGAGTGCAGGCTTCACATTGTCGAGCGCGCGCTTGAGAGTGATTACCGGATCGGCACCAGTCTTCTCGCGGCAGCCTTCGAGTGCGGTGTAGACGATGCGCTCTGCGGAAGAGCGCTTGCCGTGCAAGAGAACTTTGTTAACGAGTGCGGTCACAACTGGTGAGTTGTAAACCGGATCGATAACAACTGGATTCTTAGTGGCAGGTCCTTTACGTGGCATTAGGCCTTCTTCTCCCTCTTTGCACCGTAACGGCTACGCGCCTGCTTACGGTTCTTAACACCTTGGGTATCGAGTGATCCACGAACGATCTTGTAACGAACGCCGGGAAGATCCTTCACGCGGCCGCCACGAACAAGAACGATGGAGTGCTCTTGGAGGTTATGTCCCACACCGGGGATATATGCCGTGATTTCCATGCCACTGGTGAGACGCACACGAGCCACTTTGCGAAGTGCCGAGTTCGGCTTCTTCGGTGTGGTTGTGTAGACGCGCGTGCATACGCCACGTCGTTGAGGGCTACCTTTGAGCGCAGGAGTCTTGGTCTTACTCGACTTGTCTGCGCGGCCCTTGCGAACCAGCTGCGAGATAGTTGGCACTATCGCTCCTTCGTGTCGGAACTGCTCTTCACTCTGTACTGCGCTTCACTCTGTACTGCGCTTCACTCTGTACTGCGCTTTACTCTCTCCTGCCCCCGCGGTCGGGCGTGTCGCACGCTGACCGGAGAGGCGCAATCGCACTTTCGATTGATTGCCTACTGATCGCAAGACCAGCAGCCCCGCAGGCTAGCCGAGCCGACTCTCCGAGGTCAAAACTCGGTGAGTCGGCTCAGGCCTGCATGAGGTTTTTTGAAAATTACCCGCGGAATTCGAACTCGTCGAGGCGGACAGCCTCACCCGAGCCGGTGCCGAAGGCGTTGTAGTCGTAATCGTCGTATGTGGCCATGGAGTAGACCGCCGCCTTCGCCTCTTCGGTCGGTTCGACCTTGATATTGCGATAACGGGGCAAACCGGTACCAGCCGGGATCAACTTGCCGATAATGACATTCTCCTTGAGGCCCAGGAGCGGATCGCTCTTGGCGCCGAGGGCGGCATCGGTAAGGACTCGTGTCGTCTCCTGGAAGGAGGCGGCAGAGAGCCATGATTCGGTGGCCAAGGAGGCCTTGGTGATACCCATAAGCTCGGGGCGACCCGAGGCTGGAGTACCGCCAGCAGCGACGACGCGACGGTTCTCGGTCTCGAAGATGGCGCGGTCGACGAGCTCTCCTGGAAGAAGGTTCGCCTCCCCCGACTCGATGACCGTGACGCGCTTGAGCATCTGACGGACGATGACCTCGATGTGCTTATCGTGGATCGATACACCCTGAGAGCGGTAGACCTCTTGAACCTCTTGAACGAGGTGCTTTTGGACTTCGCGTGGACCGAGGATGCGCAAGACCTGCTTGGGATCGATCGCACCGACAACCAACTTCTGGCCGACGATGACATGGTCACCTTCGCCGACGATGAGGCGTTGACGCTTGGAGACTGGGTAAGCAATCTCTTCGGTGCCATCATCGGGAACGACCACGATCTTGCGGAGCTTGTCAGTATCTTCGATCTTGATACGACCGGCGGCCTCAGCGATAGGAGCAACGCCCTTAGGGGTACGCGCCTCGAAGAGCTCGACGATACGTGGAAGACCGTGCGTGATATCTCCACCAGTATCAACACCACCGGTGTGGAAGGTACGCATGGTGAGCTGAGTACCAGGCTCGCCGATCGACTGTGCCGCAATGATTCCGACAGCCTCGCCGACATCGACGCGCTTTCCGGCAGCAAGTGAACGACCGTAGCAAGCAGCGCAGCTACCGATCTTGGCATCGCAAGTAAGTACGGAACGAACGCGCACTTCGTGCACGCCAGCAGCGATCAAGGCATCGATCACTACGTCACCCAAGTCAGTGTCGGCGGTTGCCACGGTGGTGCCGTTGACAACAACGTCTTCTGCAAGTGTGCGTGAGTAAACCGCGGTCTCAACGTGCTCGAGCTTGGTCAACTTGCCGTTGATCTCTTCTGCAATTGCGATGGGGAGCGAACGATCCGTTCCACAATCTTCTTCGCGGATGATGACATCTTGTGAGACGTCAACGAGACGACGGGTGAGATAACCAGAATCTGCAGTACGAAGTGCGGTATCTGCCAGACCCTTACGAGCACCGTGTGTCGAGATGAAGTACTCAAGTACTGAGAGGCCTTCACGGAAGTTGGACTTGATGGGGCGAGGAATAATTTCACCCTTAGGGTTTGCTACCAGACCGCGCATACCGGCGATCTGACGCACCTGCATCATATTTCCGCGAGCACCTGAATAGACCATCATCCAGACCGGGTTAGTGCGAGGGAAGTTATCTTCCATCTCCTTCGCAACTTCGCTGGTGGCTTGGGTCCAGATCTCAATAAGTTCTTGGCGACGCTCGTCGTCAGTGATAAGGCCCTTCTCGTATTGAGATTGCACCTTCTCTGCGCGAGTTTCGTAAGATTCGAGAATTTCAAGCTTGCGAGGTGGCGTAACAACATCTTCGATGCTGATTGTGACACCGGCGCGAGTTGCCCAGTAGAAACCAGCTGACTTGAGTGCATCCAATGTTTGCGCAACGACAACCTTGGGATAGCGCTCGGCAAGATCGTTCACGATAGCGCCAAGGTGCTTCTTGGTGATGTCGTAATCGACAAATGGATAGTCAGATGGCAGCGCCTCGTTGAAGAGCACGCGACCGAGTGTGGTTTCGAGAGTAAATGCATCGCCTTCTTCGTAGCCCTCTGGAGCAACCCAACCCTTAGGTGGCACCGTGCCTGGGGCGGTACGAATCTTGATCTGCGCCTGCAAGTGCAGTGAACCAAGATCGAAGGACATCAAAGCCTCTGAAGTTGAAGAGAATGCGCGACCCTCTCCGTTGAGATCAGGATGCTTTGACGTAAGGAAGTAGATACCGAGCACCATGTCTTGCGTCGGCGAGGTGATCGGACGACCAGATGCCGGCGAAAGGATGTTGTTGCTTGAAAGCATCAAGATGCGAGCTTCGGCTTGCGCTTCAGCAGAGAGCGGAAGGTGAACAGCCATCTGATCACCGTCGAAGTCTGCGTTGAATGCAGTACATACGAGCGGGTGAATCTGAATAGCCTTACCTTCAACCAGTTGCGGCTCAAAGGCTTGAATACCAAGACGGTGAAGCGTTGGTGCGCGGTTGAGCATTACTGGGTGCTCTGCAATGACTTCTTCGAGAACATCCCACACCACAGAACGTGCGCGCTCGACCATGCGCTTTGCAGACTTAATGTTCTGCGCATGATTGAGATCGACAAGGCGCTTCATGACGAATGGCTTGAAGAGTTCGAGAGCCATCTGCTTTGGCAGACCGCATTGGTGCAACTTAAGTTGTGGACCAACAACGATGACCGAACGACCTGAGTAATCGACGCGCTTTCCGAGCAAGTTCTGACGGAAGCGGCCTTGCTTACCCTTAAGCATGTCGGAGAGCGACTTCAACGGACGATTGCCTGGGCCAGTAACTGGGCGGCCACGGCGACCATTGTCGAAGAGTGCATCGACTGCTTCTTGAAGCATGCGCTTCTCGTTATTCACGATGATCTCAGGAGCACCAAGATCAAGAAGACGCTTCAAGCGGTTGTTGCGGTTGATGACGCGGCGGTAGAGATCGTTGAGATCTGAAGTCGCAAAGCGACCACCGTCGAGTTGAACCATCGGACGAAGATCCGGTGGAATCACTGGAACGCAATCAAGCACCATGCCATCAGGTGAGTTTGTGGTGGTGAGGAATGAAGAGACGACCTTGAGACGCTTGAGTGAACGGGTCTTCTTCTGTCCCTTGCCATTGCGAATCGAGTCACGAAGCTTGACGGATTCGGCTTCGAGATCAAATGAGCGAAGACGTGACTGAATTGCAGCCGCACCCATGCCACCCTTGAAGTACATGCCGAACCGATCGCGCATTTCGCGGTAGAGATTCTCGTCGCCTTCAAGATCTTGCACCTTGAGGTTCTTGAAACGGGCCCATACTTCGTCGAGACGATCGAGCTCACGTTGCGCACGATCACGGACTGCCTTGAGCTCGCGCTCGCCGGCTTCCTTCACCTTGCGACGGACATCGGCCTTAGCGCCATCGCCCTCAAGCTCGGCAAGATCTTGCTCCAGCTTGGTTTGACGAGCAGTGAGATCTGCATCGCGACGATCTTCGAGGTTCTTGCGATCCTTTTGAACGCGCTTTTCAAGATCGGGAAGGTCGTTATGACGACCCTCTTCATCTACTTCGGTGATCATATAAGCAGCGAAGTAGATGACCTTCTCTAGATCCTTGGGAGCGAGATCAAGAAGGTAACCCAAACGGCTTGGAACACCCTTGAAGTACCAGATGTGCGTTACTGGAGCCGCAAGCTCGATATGACCCATGCGCTCGCGACGTACCTTTGCACGTGTTACTTCAACACCGCATCGTTCACAGACGATGCCTTTGAAGCGGACGCGCTTGTACTTACCGCAGTAGCACTCCCAGTCACGAGTTGGTCCGAAGATCTTCTCGCAAAATAGACCGTCCTTCTCAGGCTTGAGAGTTCGGTAGTTGATGGTCTCTGGCTTCTTTACTTCGCCATGCGACCACGCGCGAATGTTCTCTGCAGTAGCAAGACCAATGCGGAGCTCATCAAAGAAATTGACGTCTAACATCTAGTAATCCTCTCGTCAGACTTCTTCGACACTGCTCGGCTCGCGCCGAGAGAGGTCGATACCGAGTTCTTCAGCGGCGCGGAAGACTTCATCATCTGTATCTCGCATTTCGATGGACGAACCATCCGATGAGAGAACTTCGACATTTAGGCAGAGCGATTGCATTTCCTTGATAAGCACCTTGAATGACTCAGGGATGCCAGGCTCAGGAATATTTTCGCCCTTAACGATTGCTTCGTAGACCTTCACGCGACCCAAGACGTCATCCGACTTGATCGTGAGCAACTCTTGCAACGCATACGAAGCGCCGTAAGCCTCGAGAGCCCAGACCTCCATTTCGCCGAAGCGCTGTCCACCGAACTGAGCCTTACCACCGAGTGGTTGCTGAGTGATCATGGAGTATGGACCGGTTGAACGTGCGTGGATCTTGTCGTCGACCAAGTGGAGCAACTTCAAGATGTAGATGTAGCCCACAGCGATAGGTTGCTTGTAAGGCTCACCAGTACGGCCGTCGAAGAGACGCGCCTTACCGTTGCTGCCCACCATGCGATCGCCATCACGGTTTGGAGTAGCCACCGAAAGCAATCCGGTGATCTCTTCTTCGCGAGCGCCATCGAATACGGGAGTTGCGACGTTGGTATTGGGTGCGCCCTTATCTGCACCAATTGCCCGAAGATTTTGCTTCCACTCTTCGTCGTCACCCTCAATTTCCCAGCCTTGCTTTGCGACCCAACCAAGATGTGTTTCGAGCACCTGGCCGACATTCATACGCCCTGGCACGCCGAGTGGGTTGAGGACGATATCGACGGGGGTGCCATCTTCGAGGAACGGCATATCTTCAGCGGGAAGAATCTTTGAAATAACACCCTTGTTGCCGTGACGGCCAGCAAGCTTGTCGCCTTCAGTGATCTTGCGCTTTTGCGCAACATACACGCGCACGAGTTGGTTAACCCCTGGTGGAAGTTCGTAACCATCTTCTGAGTCGAAGACCTTTACTGCAATGACTTTGCCGGACTCGCCGTGTGGCACCTTGAGTGAGGTATCGCGCACTTCGCGCGCCTTCTCACCGAAGATGGCACGAAGCAAGCGCTCTTCCGGCGTCAGTTCAGTCTCGCCCTTTGGCGTCACCTTGCCAACCAAAATATCGCCAGTGACAACATCGGCGCCTACGCGAATAATGCCGCGATCGTCGAGATCTGCAAGCACCTCTTCGCTGACGTTTGGAATGTCGCGGGTGATTTCCTCTGGTCCCAACTTGGTATCGCGGGCATCAACTTCGTGTTCTTCGATATGAATCGAAGAGAGCACGTCATCTTGCACGAGACGTTGGTTCAGGATGATCGCGTCTTCGTAGTTATGACCTTCCCAGGGCATGAAAGCCACGAGCAGGTTCTTACCAAGCGCCATTTCACCGGAGTCGGTGCAAGGACCATCGGCGATGACTTGACTGGCCTCCAAGCGTTGACCTTCTGAGACGATGACCTTCTGGTTGATGCAGGTTCCTTGATTGGAACGTACAAACTTACGAAGGCGGTAGGTCTGGTACGAACCGTCGTCGGCCATCACGGTGACGTGATCAGCAGCAACTTCGGTAACTACACCAGCCTTTTCAGAGACCACGACATCGCCAGCATCGACAGCGGCGCGATACTCCATGCCAGTACCCACGAGTGGGGCCTCGCTACGGAGCAATGGCACCGACTGGCGTTGCATGTTCGAACCCATGAGGGCGCGGTTAGCATCGTCGTGCTCGAGGAATGGAATCATTGCGGTTGCAACAGAAACCATTTGGCGTGGTGAGACGTCCATGTAGTCGACATCATCGCCAGGGATGTATTCAACTTCGCCACCCTTACGACGAACGAGAACACGCGCCTCAGCAAAAGTGTTATCTGGATTAAGCGGCGCATTTGCCTGGGCAATTACGTGCTCATCTTCATCATCAGCAGTGAGGTAATCGATTTGATCGGTGACCTTACCCTTAGTGACCTTGCGGTAGGGGGTCTCTACGAAACCGAACGCATTGATGCGCGCGAAGGTTGCGAGTGATCCGATAAGACCGATGTTTGGACCTTCTGGAGTTTCAATCGGGCACATGCGGCCGTAGTGCGACGGGTGAACGTCACGAACTTCGAAACCTGCGCGCTCACGAGAGAGACCACCAGGTCCCAATGCAGAGAGACGACGCTTATGCGTGAGACCTGCAAGCGGGTTGGTTTGATCCATGAACTGGCTGAGCTGTGAAGTGCCGAAGAACTCCTTGATGCTCGCCACTACTGGACGAATGTTGATCAACGTTTGTGGCGTGATCGCTTCGACGTCTTGAGTTGTCATACGTTCGCGAACCACGCGCTCCATACGCGAAAGCCCAGTGCGTACTTGATTCTGAATCAATTCACCGACGGTGCGAAGGCGACGGTTACCGAAGTGATCGATATCGTCGATTTCTACACGCACTTGACCACGGACGGAATCCATAATCTGCACACCAAGTGAGAGCTTGAGGATGTAGTGGATCGAAGCCACGAGATCATCGATCGTAAGCGTGTTCTTCTTAAGATCGTGATCAAGACCAAGCTTCTTGTTGATCTTGTAACGACCCACCTTGGCGAGGTCATAACGCTTGGGATTGAAGTAGAGATTCTCGAGGAGAGTCTGGGCAGCTTCACGTGTAGGAGGCTCGCCTGGACGGAGTTTGCGGTAAATATCGAGAAGAGCCTCATCTTGCGTTGAGGTGTGATCCTTTTCGAGAGTGAGGCGCATGGATTCGTACTCGCCGAACTCTTCAAGGATGCGCGCGTTATCCCAACCAAGTGCCTTCAAGAGGACAGTGATGGATTGCTTACGCTTGCGGTCAATGCGAACACCAACCATGTCTTTCTTATCGATTTCGAGTTCGAGCCAAGCACCACGACTTGGAATGATCTTGGTCGTCCAGATGTCTTTATCGGTCGCCTTATCAATCGTGCGCTCGAAGTAGACGCCAGGCGAACGGACGAGTTGCGATACAACTACACGCTCCGTGCCGTTAATGACAAAGGTGCCGCGTGGGGTCATCAACGGGAAGTCGCCCATGAACACGGTCTGGCTCTTGATTTCGCCAGTGGTGTTATTCATGAACTCTGCCGTGAGGAAGAGCGGTGCGGCGTAGGTGATGTCGCGCTCTTTGCACTCATCGATCGAGTACTTCGGTGGTTCGAAGCGGTGATCGCGGAATGAGAGGCTCATCGTGCCCTGGAAGTCCTCGATGGGACTGATCTCTTCAAAGATCTCTTCCAGACCAGATTGTGCAGGCACGGCGGCGCCGGCTGCAGCGGATTGTTTGACGCGTTCGCGCCAGAGCTCGTTACCGAGCAACCAATCCACACTTTCAACTTGAAGTGCAAGGAGATTGGGAACCTCAAGGGGCTCCCGAATCTTTGCAAACGATAGGCGGCGAGGGGCAGTAGCGTTCTTCGATCGCGTGGCGGCCAAGAGAGATCCTTCCGAGGGCCTGACGGGAGCAACGCACGCTTAATCACTGCCTGCAAATCGAAATGCAGTCAGTTTCGGTCAAGAGTGCGCAAAGGGCGAGAGTAGTCGTTACGTCGCGCTCATAGCAATTCGCGCCCGTTTCGACCACTTTCGCCCGATATATGACTGTGTGGTGTATGGAGTTTTACATCCTCGTGCCAGACGCAGGTGGACCGGTCTCCCGATCCACCCCCGCCTAACCACGACAAGTGCAGGTGCACTCAGAGTGAGTGCGGGTGGAGCAAATTACTTGATTGCAGCCTTAGCGCCAGCTGCCTCAAGGGCTGCCTTTGCCTTCTCTGCGGTCTCTTTGTTGGTCTTCTCAAGGATCGTGGCAGGAGCTGCGTCAACGAGATCCTTAGCTTCCTTCAGACCGAGGTTCGTGAAGGTACGAACTTCCTTGATGACTGCGATCTTCTGAGCGCCGGCATCTTCGAGGATGACGTCGAACTCATCTTGATCTTCTGCAGCGGCAGCGGCGCCACCAGCGGCTCCACCGGCGGCAGGGGCAGCGGCAACTGCAACAGGTGCAGCTGCGGTGACGCCGAAGGTCTCTTCGAAGAGTGAAACGAACTCAGAGAGCTCGATGAGGGTCATTTCCTTGAAGCTCTCGAGGAGATCTCCAGTGCTGAGCTTTGCCATTGTGCTTCCTTTCGGTTCTGACCCGACTCCAGGTGAACCTGAATTCTGGCCGTGATGGGGTGTGTTCGACTTACGCCGAACGGGGGCGGGTCAGCCCTATGACTTCTGCGCCTTGAGCGCTTCGATCGTGCGGACGGTCTTAGAAAGTGGTGCTGCAAAGAGCGCTGCGGCTTGCGACATCGAAGCCTTCATTGCACCTGCGAGCTTGGCGAGGAGCACCTCACGTGATTCGAGATCTGCCAACTTGGCAATCTCTTTCGGTGAGAGCGCCTTGCCATCGAGGATGCCGCCCTTGATGATCAAGAGTGGATGTGCTTTTGCGAAGTCGCGAAGGCTCTTAGCGGCGACGACTGGATCACCCTTAATGAAGGCGAGAGCCGAAGGACCAGCAAGAAGCTCATCCGGAACAGTCACGCCAGCCTCGCGGGCAGCGATCTTCGTCAAGGTGTTCTTGACGACGGCGTACTTGGTAGAAGCGCCAAGTGAGCGGCGAAGCTCTTTGAGCGCAGCGACCGATAAGCCGCGGTACTCGGTCAACACAGTGGCTTGAGCGGTACGGAAATCCTCCGCGAGCTCAGCGACTGCAGCTGCCTTGTCTGGGCGGGCCATGTGGCTTCCTTTCGATGGTGCGAACTCCGCGGACCTAGATATTCGGCTAAAAATCAAAAATCCCGGCGCGCGAGGCGACCGGGACCACGAATGGACCTTCTCACCTACGCGGGCGGTCTTTCGACCTTTAAAACTTCCTACCTGCGGTCTTTGGTATAGGCAGAGCGTAAAAGGGTGGACGCGCTACCGTCAAAACAGCGGCGCGTCCACCTTCTGAAATCACTATCCGTTGCTGGCGACCGTCTCACGACCGAGGCTGGAATCCACTTGAATTCCAGGTCCCATCGTGGTGGAGAGCGTCGCCTTCTTGATGAAACGGCCCTTTGCCGATGAGGGCTTGGCGCGGAGAACTTCTTCAATGGCAGCAGCGTAATTCTCTACCAATTGGGTCTCGGTAAAGGAGGTCTTACCAATGATGAAGTGGAGGTTGGCGTTCTTATCTACGCGGAATTCAATCTTTCCGCCCTTGATGTCTTCAACGGCCTTGGCCACATCAGTGGTCACGGTGCCGGTCTTGGGGTTGGGCATCAAGCCACGAGGTCCGAGGACCTTACCCAAACGACCCACCTTGCCCATGAGGTCTGGCGTCGATACAACGGCATCGAAATCGAGACGGCCCTTGGCAACTTCATCGATCAATTCATCTGCACCGACAATGTCGGCGCCCGCAGCACGTGCTTCTTCAGCGCGCTCGCCACCAGCAAAGACCAGGACCCGTGCGGTCTTACCAGTGCCGTGCGGAAGGTTGACGGTGCTACGCACCATTTGATCAGCCTTACGCGGATCAACACCGAGGCAGAGAGCAACTTCAACTGTCGCGTCGTACTTCGTGGTTGATGTTTCGCGCGCGAGACGGCAAGCCTCGAGCGGGGTATAGATGCGATCTACTTCAATCTTGGCGATCGCGGCCTTGTAAGCCTTACTGCGCTTCATTTCTGCTCCTTGATTTTCGGAGTTGTGGTAAACGAACCAGCGAGGTTCTCCCACAAACTTCTTGAGTTGTTGTTAACGAGTAGTTACTCGGAAACGGTGATGCCCATTGATCGAGCGGTACCAGCGATGATCAAGCTTGCAGCATCGAGATCGTTGGCGTTGAGATCTGTCATTTTGGTTTGTGCAATTTCGCGAACTTGAGCTTGGGTGATGTTGGCAACCTTTTGCTTGTGCGGAATTGGCGAACCCTTTTCAACACCAGCAGCCTTAAGGATCAGGCGCGATGCTGGCG
>RGER01000001.1 GCA_009917815.1 Actinomycetota bacterium | reverse complement strand
TTTGCTCGAACAGATACTTCCGATTGGATACGCGGCGTGAGTTCGGGCGAGCGCACACCTTCTTGGAGTCTTTACTCATTTCCAGCTAAACCAGAGTATGAACTGGCCGCTGCTCGACGTAACAACCTCTTCACTTTCGCGGGTATCAAGAGCGATCATGGAAATCTCTTCGAGGTGACTCCGATACTTATTCGAGGGATTAAGAAAGGTGTATTGCAGAAGCCGAATGCTCTCAGCATGACAATTCATGCTGTTTATCAAGACGCATCCGAAGCCGCTCCTGGAACGTACCGATCCGAAGCTAAGAGTGGAGGTGACGTGACGAAGGAGGAGACTCGTTGCATCGACTCGGCGATCTACACAGATAAGTGTTGGAAGTATGACAACAATCCATCTACTAATGAGTTTAAAGTTGTCCTCCGTCTCCCGGTGGCGCCCAGCGGGTGGCTTACGGGACGACTCTTCAATCCCGATGTGAAATATGAGGACGTCGCAGGAGCCGCTTCTCAACCATTTCGGTTGACGATTTCAGGAAGCCCAGTTCCCACTCCGAAACTCTCCAAGCAATACTTCTATGACGTGCCGGCTGAACGGGCTTCGTGGGAAAAGGTCGCCAAAATCTTTGATCTGCCGTGGACGCTCAATTATTCGGCCGGACCAGGGCTTGGGCCTACCAATATCAATGAATTCACTTCGGCGGTGAAGGCGGATTCAGATTTGGATATTGCGACAGGCCTCGTCGATAAATGGCTGCTCAATGCCTCATGGGGCGGTGTATACACTGGTCCGCTCGGTTCGTGTACGCAGAAGGGCTTCCTCGGATTCGTTGGTTCAAACGCTCTTACGTATGCGTCTGAACTTCCTGTCTTTGACGCGAGGGTCGGCACTCTTAACTACCAAGTAGCATCACCGCACTACATGCCCACCGGCAAAGAATTCACTGGTCTATATTCAATGGTTCTCGATCAGAAATATTCGCGCTGTATTTGGAAATTGGGAGAAGGCAGCATCAGCGCCACAGTTTCTGTGCTGAGCGAAACCGGGCAAGCCAAGATTGCTACTTCATCAGTGAAGATGGACGATAACTTTGTGCGTTTCCAAGCAACTGGGTTTACTTTCTCGAAACCAACGCTGCAAGTGAAGCTAACTCAAGTAAAGCCCGTGAGCGCAACTCCTTCAAAGAATGCATCCGCTCCAAAGAGTTCAACCATTACATGCATTAAGGGTAGGACCATAAAGAAGGTCACTGCGGTAAATCCGAAGTGTCCGGTGGGGTATACGAAGAAGTAAATTCTGAAGATTAATAGGATTATTGTTAGATATGATTCTGACATGGTGAGTGCTGTAACTCCTCCAGGAATGCCTTCTAAGGAAGAACTCCTTCAGATGGGTACCGACCTTGGAATGCCACTTTCGGAAGAGGAAGTAGAGATAGTCCTTGCCCTTTTACCCGGCCTGATCAATTCCTATGAAGAGATCTCTCTACAGCACGCTGCGTCGACTTCGAGTCCGGTGAGAGCTCAGACTGGAATGCCACCAATCGAGAATCCGCATCATGCCTGGACGTGGAAGTGTTCAATTCCTCCCACCTCAAAAGGTGTTCTCGACGGAATCAAAGTGGCCGTCAAAGACAACATTGCAGTAGCTGGTCTCCCCATGCGCGCGGGATCAAATATCACCGACGGCTGGCTTGCAGAAAGCGACGCAACCGTGGTGACATCACTACTTGAAAATGGCGCTGAGATTGTCGGCAAATCTCAATGCGAGGATCTCTGTATCAGTGGCGGTTCAATCACCTCACAACCCTTCCCGGTGCATAACCCAGTAAGAAGGAATTACTCCGCCGGCGGATCCTCTTCAGGGAGCGCTGTTCTGGTCGCCACTGGGGAGGTAGATCTCGCATTAGGGGCGGATCAAGGGGGTTCAATTCGTATCCCTGCATCACTCTGCGGAGTCATCGGATTGAAGGCTACTTTTGGAGCGATTCCCTATACAGGAGTTCTTGGACTTGAGCCTTCGATTGATCATGTCGGCCCTATCGCTCGGGACATTGAGACCATTCACCAATCTCTGCAAGCGTTGGTGACATTCCAGGAGAGTGATCCCCGCCAGCGTCCATTCGTAAACGAGATTCAAGGGCTAAAGAAGGTACTCAGTGAAACCCAGCTCACGCCTCTCGCTCACTTGAGAGTTGCATTGATTAGTGAAGGCTTTGAACTGACGCGCGAGGGAGAGGCAGAATTTCCTGGTTCATCTGCATCTGCCGAACTCGTCATGATGCAGGCGCAGAAATTGATTTCCTTAGGCGCAACCGTTGATCTCATTTCGATTCCAGAGCATCGGTTCGCTGAACATGTTTACCTTCCTATCTTGCTAGAAGGCGGTGCGCTCTCACTGACCTCATTGAAATCGACGCTCTTTGGGCAGGGATATAGCGCAACGGGAAATGTAGAGAGCGAAATCGTCCGCGGACTTTCGAGTAATGGAAGTGCCGCATCTCCGCTTACGAAATTAATCGCAATTATGGGGAATATCTTCTTCAAGGAGACGCACGGAGATTTCTATCGCCTGGCAAATATCCTGCGGAAGCAAATCTCTGACGCGTACAACAAAGTTTTTGAAAATTATGACGTCTTACTCTGCCCTACAACGGCACCTGCGGGCATTGCATTGGAGATGTCTGGAGATTCGAAGAATATCGGACGCGAAACTTTTTCTTTTTATCAAAATTGTTGCGTTACCGATCTCACTGGTCATCCTTCGATTTCCGTACCTGCGGGAACGATCGATGGCTTACCGGTCGGAGCAATGTTTGCAGCCAAACACTTTGACGAGATGACGCTCTTGCGAGCTGCCAAAATGTTTGTAGACTCGATGCAGAATACTAATACTTAACCTTCTCCCAACCTGGTCGTGCCTCTCGGCTTCCCGAGGTAGATTGATTGTCACGGGAGCGGTACACAATTGAAGGCCTAAAGAGGTAGCCCACGGGTGCGCTAAGAGAGTGGACCAGACGTGTAAAGGGCCAGATAATAAAGAGTGACATGGCAGCTACAGCGTGGATTCGAAATGCTAGGGGGCTAGCCATCATGTACTCGCCATGGGGGCTAAAGGTGAGAATTGAACGCGCCCAAGGGCCAACAGTCTCACGATAGTTGTGCTCTTCCCCAAGGACGCCTGCACTCGAAAGTGTTGCGCTTGAGCCAGCCAACAGAGTAGCAACGAGGAAGATGTACATCGTCTTATCATTTCGAGTGGTCGCTGCAAACACCATTGCACTTGTCCGACGTCGATAAATAAGTAATGAGATTCCAAGCAAAGTGGCGACGCCCGCTCCGCCGCCCATCGTGACCGCTCCAAGGTGGTAAGCCTGATGGCTCAGCCCTAACTTATCGGTAAAGGTTTGGGGAACAAGAAGACCAACTATATGGCCACCAATCACTGCGAAGAGTCCGAGATGAAAGAGTGGACCTGCAATTCGAAGTAACTTACCTTCGTAAATTTGTGAGGATCGTGTTGTCCAATTAAATTTGTCATACTTAAAGCGCCACACAAGCCCCAGCACAAAAGCGGCAATGGCAATGTAAGGCAAGACAGTCCAGAGCAAAATATTTGGCGAGCTCATTGTGCCACTCCCTCAAAGATATTTCGTGATGAGAACGGTTCGAGCGCTATTGAAACAGCACCACTGAGACCAACGAATTCCTTTGGGGGGCCGGAGAGCGCTAAGGCCTTGGCGCGCTCTTCGATCTCCGCAGTAATTATTGGCAAGGTAGCGGTAACACACTCGAGAATATGCCGGTAAGGAGAATTGGCCTTGGTAAGTGCATCTAATATGAGCGTGAGGGCAGCGTGATGTTCTGCGAGAAGCAGCTCGCCCTCGACAGGGTCTTGAAGCGCTGCGAATTCGAGTACCACGGCCAGGTGATCAGGAAGCTCTTCGTCGGAGAGAGTCAATCCACAACGTTGGTAGAGTTGCTTGAAATAAAGTAGTGCCATCCCTCTATTTCGGGTATCACCATGTGTCCATGAGGTAAGGAATAATGAACACTTTCTTCTCATATCGAAAGTCTCTACATAGTGCTGTTGTAGTTCATACAGAGACAACTCATTTACTTCTTCAAAAAAGGCAGATAACGGAACACTGAGTACCTCCGGGGTGCCGTTTATCAATGCTTGCATTGCGGCAGCTTTAGCGAAGAAGTCCTCTTCTGGATAAATGAGCGCAAAGGCACATACTGCCCGCGCCTTTTCCTTACTCATTGAGTCTGCCTATCCTTCATAATGTGGAAATTCTCAATAGTTACAGGCACGGGGTTTCCAGAGGATTGACCAAACGGTCCACTTGAGTTGGCTCCAAGATCAACACCGTCGAGTGAACAGCCCATGTTCTCCAGGTCTTTAGCTTGCTCCGCATGGGCCGCTGGAATGACATACCGATCCTCATATTTAGCAATAGCAAGGAGCCGATACATTTCATAAATGGATTCCTGATCCATGCCAACCGCCTCGGGAATTTCTGGGCGAGGCTCTCTACCCAGGTTGATATCACGCATGTAGGAGCGCATTGCGGATAGCTTGCGTAAGGTATTTTCAACTACCTCGATATCTCCAGCTGAGAAGAGTTCGGCAAGGTAAGCCAACGGGATACGGAGTGCGTTGATAGCTCCGAAGAGATTTCCTGCCTCCTCGCCATCATGTCCGGTCTCGGTAAGTACATCGACTATGGGTGAGAGTGGAGGTACATACCAAACCATCGGCATTGTTCGATATTCCGGATGGAGTGGAAGTGCGATCTTATAAACCTTGGCAAGTTTATAGACGGGAGAGTTCTGTGCCGCAATTAACCAATCTTCCGGAATTCCTGAAGCGCGTGCGGCTTTCAAGACTTCTTCGTCGTTAGGGTCAAGTAGTAAATCGAGTTGGGCTTGGTATAGATCTCTTTCGTCTTCTGTTGCGGCTGCTTCGGCAACCTTGTCGGCATCGTAGAGAAAGAGGCCTAGGTAGCGTAGGCGTCCTACGCAGGTCTCAGAACAGACCGTGGGAAGCCCGAGCTCTAATCTTGGGTAGCAGAGCGTGCATTTCTCTGCTTTCCCGGTTTTATGATTGAAATAGATCTTCTTATAGGGGCAGGCGGAGACGCACATCCGCCAACCGCGGCATTGCTGTTGATCAACTAGCACGATGCCATCCTCTTCTCGCTTGTACATTGCTCCTGACGGGCAGGCAGCTACGCATGCGGGATTGAGACAGTGCTCGCAGATTCGCGGAAGATAGAACATGAACGTCTGTTCAAAGGCGAGTTTTACTTTAGTAGTGACATCCTCAGCAAGTTTCTGAAGGATGGGATCCTTTTCAATATTGGCAGGCCCACCGCCCAAATCATCATCCCAATTTGCAGACCACTCAATCTTCATTGGCTTACCTGTCAGCAGAGATTTCGGACGCGCTACAGGTGTTTGTTGCCCGAGTGGAGCTGTAATGAGATTGTCGTACTCGTATGTCCATGGCTCGTAGTAATCCTTGATATTGAGCATCTTTGGATTTGAAAAAATGGAAAGTAGTCGACGAGCTTTACTTCCTCCCTTGAGTTTGAGGCGACCTCGTGAATTCCTTATCCATCCACCCTTAGCCTTCTCCTGATCTTCGTAACGACGGGGATACCCTTGGCCTGGACGTGTCTCGACATTGTTAAACCACGCGTATTCGAGCCCTGTGCGATTCGTCCAGGCTTGTTTGCACGTCACTGAGCAGGTATGGCATCCGATACATTTATCGAGATTCATGACCATGCCCATTTGGGCCATAACTTTCATTAGTACTCCACATCTTGTGAACGTCGGCGGATTACGGTGACCTCATCACGCTGATTCCCGGTGGGTCCGAGATAGTTAAAAGCAAAGGTAAGTTGGGCATACCCACCGATAAGGTGTGTCGGCTTAAGAATGAGTCGAGTCAGTGAATTGTGAATTCCTCCCCGCTTTCCGGAAGTTTCCGCTAACGGGACATCTACTACACGATCTTTGGCGTGATACATAAAGACTGTTCCCTTGGGCATCCGATGAGAGACGCACGCACGAGCTACAACGACCCCGTTGCGGTTATAGGCCTCGATCCATTCGTTATCGGCAACACCTATAGTCTCGGCATCCTCCACGCTCATCCATATTTCTTGTCCGCCACGGGAGAGCGAGAGCATGAAGAGATTGTCTTGATATTCGGAGTGAATCGACCACTTTGAATGTGGCGTTAAATACCGAACTGTCACTTCTTTCTCGATTCCTTCCGCTTGTGAGCCAAATATTCGGTGCATATTTAGCGGGGGACGAAAGATCGGAAGTTGTTCGCCAAGCTCTGTCATCCAATCGTGATCAATAAAGAAGTGTTGGCGACCTGTGAGTGTGTGCCATGGCTTGAGGCGCTCCACATTGATTGCAAAGGCGGTATAGCGCCGTCCACCGTGTTCTGAACCAGACCATTCAGGGCTAGTAATAACTGGAACTGGTCTTGCTTGGGTATCTGCAAAGGTAATTCTCTTACCTTCGTTATCAAGCGCCAGATCTGTGAGCTTCTGTCCTGTACGGCGTTCTAACGCTCGGAAACCGGCAACTGCCACTCTGCCGTTAGTTGTTCCAGAGAGAGCCAGAATGGTTTCGCAGGCGTCTACGTCACGAGCAAGCGATGGACGTCCAGCAGCGACACCATGGGAGATAACACCATTAGAGTGGCGCAGTAATTCGATTTCCGGGAGTACGGATACCGGCACACCTTTGGTGTTGGTGCCGAGTTGATCGACCAGGGGTCCTAAAGCGCCCATCTTTTCGCCGATTTGGCGATAGTCGCGCTTCACAACGATGAGTTTGGGCATTGTCACCCCTGGAATCGGCTCAATCTCGCCCTCTTTCCAATCAGCCACAATTCCACTTGGGTTGGCCATTGCATCAGGAGTGTCATGGATAAGCGGAACGACTACTAGATCTTCGCGCTCGTCTAAGTGGCCATGCGAGAGCTGAGCAACTTCGCGTCCAAGCATTTGGAAGATGTCGTAGTCGGTCTTAGTTTCCCAAGGAGGTTTGATTGCTGGGGTGAACGCATGGATGAAAGGATGCATATCTGTACTAGAGAGGTCATGCTTCTCGTACCAAGTAGCGGCTGGGAGCAAAATATCTCCGAAGAGACCCGTGCTTGTCATCCGAAAGTCGATAGAAACGAGTAAATCAAGTTTGCCTTCTGGAGCATCTTCATGCCACTTCACATCGCGTGGACGGTTATCCGCTCCGTTCTCTTCAGCCCGGACAGAATTATCGGTGCCGAGTAAATGCTTAAGGAAGTACTCATTTCCTTTACTGGATGACCCAAGAATGTTTGCTCGCCATACAGTCAAGACTCGTGGCCAATTCTCTTGCGCGTCTGGATCCTCAATAGCAAACTGGATATTGCCATTCTTCAACTCGTTGACGACATGTTGCGCAGGATCGACACTCAACTCACGTGCTTCATCTACTAGGTCGAGCGAATTTCTATTGAGTGAAGGATAAGAAGGCATCCATCCCATGCGTGCAGATTTTGCAAGAATGTCGATGCCTGTCATGTCGGCGAAGCGTTCTTCTCCGAGTGGTGTTGCTAGAAGTTCAGATTTAAGAGCGTCATAGCGCCATTGATCCGTGGATACATACCAGAAAGCAGTGCCGATCATTTGCCGAGCGGGACGAGACCAATCAGCTCCAAAGGCGAGCTGGGCCCAACCTGTTACCGGACGACACTTTTCCTGACCAACATAGTGCGCCCAGCCGCCACCATTTACTCCTTGACATCCAGTGAGAGTGACGAGTGCGAGAAAAGTGCGATACATCGTGTCTGAGTGAAACCAATGATTAGTTCCTGCACCGAGAAGAATCATTGAACGACCTTCAGATTCATCTGCATTTTGGGCGAATTCGCGGGCGATTCGAATTACTTGTTGGGCTGGTACGTTTGTAATCGTTTCTTGCCAGGCCGGTGTATAAGGAAGCGGATCTGTGTAATCGGTTGGCCACTCCCCAGGAAGCCCTTCTCGACCCACTCCGTATTGGGCCAACATGAGATCGAAAACAGTGGTTACGTGTCGGTCAGCAACACGAATCGTTGGTACTCCTCGATGTAGTACACCTCCACCCTCGGAATCCTCTTGACCCATATCGAAACGGGGCATAGCAACTTTCAGTGGAGTTGAGTTTGCCGCTCCGATCAAAGTGAGAATTGGATCAACGCCCTCGAGGTCGAGATTCCACTTTCCCATGGACTCGTCGTTGTATCGATGTCCAAGCGATCCATTAGGTATATAGGGCTCGTTGCTGGCGGAATTAAGGAGCACTGTCTTGAATTTTGCACCTTCAGACAAATCGCCCAGATCTGAAGCTACCAAGAACTTATCGGGAATCCATGCGCCATCTTTTTCGCGTAACGTAACTAGATACGGAAGATCTGTGTATTTCTTCACATAATCGGTAAAGCGAGGCGTCTGTTTTTCGATAAAGAATTCTTTGAGTATGACATGACCCATCGCCATGCCCAGGGCGCCATCAGTCCCGGGATGAGGGGCGACCCATTCATCCGCAAACTTTGTATTGTCTGCATAGTCGGGACTGATGGCTACCACTTTCTGTCCACGATAACGCGCTTCAGTCATGAAGTGAGCGTCAGGGGTACGCGTGACAGGCACATTAGAGCCCCACATGATCAAATAAGAGGCGTTAAACCAATCGGCTGATTCGGGGACGTCAGTTTGATCACCAAACACTTGCGGTGAGGCAACTGGGAGATCGGCATACCAGTCATAGAAGGAGAGCATCGCTCCACCTAGGAGAGAAATGAATCGAGCACCAGCTGCGTGCGATGCCATTGACATAGCAGGGATGGGAGAGAAGCCAAAAACCCGATCTGGTCCATATTTCTTGATGGTATGAACATGTGCGGCAGAGATAATTTCGGCTACCTCGCTCCAGCTAGCTCTTACCAAGCCACCCTTACCTCGTGCGCGATGATAAGCCTTTCGAGAGACTGGGTTATCGACCACATCAGCCCACGCGAGCACGGGATCATTTAAGCGATTCTTAGCTTCGCGATAGAGCTCAAGAAGAATTCCACGAATGTATGGGAAACGTATGCGGGTCGGTGAGTAGGTATACCAAGAAAATGCTGCTCCGCGAGGGCAACCTCGCGGTTCATACTCGGGGGAGTCGGGGCCAACAGATGGATAATCCGTTTGCTGTGTCTCCCACGTAATGATGCCGTCTTTTACATAGACCTTCCATGAACACGATCCGGTGCAATTAACTCCATGTGTGGAACGAACAACTTTGTCATGGCTCCATCTATCACGGTAGAAGACATCGCCCTCACGCCCTCCGCTCTTGGTAATCGATCGAAGGTCGGAGGAAGTTTCACCCTTAGTAAAGAACCTACCCAAGTTAACAAGTGAGTCTTCAAAATCGAATTTCGAAACTTTGGTTCGCATCATGTCTTCATTATCTGGGCTAGGCACATAGTGGAATAAGGGTCTAAAGACCCTACTTAAGCTGCGAAGGGAAGACGGGACTTAAGACCCTATTGGACGCAGAACGAGCCTTGAGAAACTGATTTCACCAAGACGAAGTGGAGGAATCATGGCACGCGGGGCTGGTCGAGTTCTCACTCTCTCGACATTTGCTTTTACATTGATGTTCGCAGTCTGGCTCATGTTTGGTGTTCTAGGCATTCCGATACAGAAGGAATTTGGCCTTACAGATTCTCAATTAGCGTGGCTCTCCTCTGTTGCCATTCTGAATGGGGCTATCTGGCGACTTCTACTTGGCGTGCTCGCTGATCGAATTGGCGGAAAGCGTGTCACGGTAGTTATGTTGCTTCTGACTGCGATTCCTTCATATCTATTAGCCCACATGACTCTCAATTATCACTGGTTACTCACTCTCGCCTTCTTTGTTGGGTTCGCTGGAAATCTCTTTAGCGTCGGCATTGCATGGAATTCGCATTGGTTTCCGAGAGAGCGTCAAGGATTTGCACTCGGTGTATTTGGTGCTGGAAATGTGGGTGCCTCTGCAACTAAATTCATTGGCCCTGCAGTAATTTCGGCAACGATTGGCACCTCTTATATTGGAGGAATAATCCCTGGTGGTTGGCGTTTTGTTCCCGCTCTCTATGCAGTGCTTCTAGTCCTTACCGCTGTTGCCATCATATTTCTCACACCGGCAGATTCAATTAATATTCAACCTTCTCGCCCACTCCGAGAAATGTTTGCACCTTTGAAGTACATGCAAGTGTGGCGCTTTAGCTTCTACTACGTAATTGTCTTTGGCGCATATGTGGCGCTCGCCTCATGGATGCCCAAATATTATGTATCGGTATACGGGTTAAACCTCCATGATGCAGCGCTGCTCACCGCTCTCTTCATCTTCCCGGCGTCACTACTACGTCCACTGGGTGGCTATCTCTCCGACAAAATCGGAGCCCGACGGCTCATGTACGCAACTTTTATTTCGATGCTCGTATCGCTCGCCCTCTTGGCGGCACCATTTGGATACATAGTTCTAAATACGCCTGAAGGGGCTAAGTCGGTGCTGCCCTACCACCTTGGTGTGTTTCCTTTCACCATAATTCTCTTTGTAGTGGGATGCTCGATGGGAATAGGAAAAGCTGCTGTCTTCAAGCACATACCAGAGTATTTCCCTCACGACGTAGGGGCTGTCGGTGGCTTAGTAGGAACTCTCGGGGCACTTGGCGGATTCTTACTCCCACCGTTCTTTGTCTCTATGCGCGGTCTAACCGGATTGCCGCAGTCGACCTTTATCGTGCTCTTTCTGCTCACTCTTGTAGCAACACTTTGGATGCATTACGTCATTGTCAAAATGCTCCATCAAGCATCACCTGATTTAGAGCATCGAATTGATTACCACCCATTACAAACGAATGGAGCTTGATATGTCCTCAATAAATCAAAAAACCCGAGAGAACTCCGCTGAATGGATTAAATCGTGGGATCCGAATGTTGAGGGTCAGTGGGATTCGAGAATTTCATGGAAAACGTTATGGATTACTACGTACGCATTGACACTCGGATTCATGAGTTGGTTCTTGGTTTCAGCATTAGCACCCAAGCTCAATAACCTCGGATTCGACCTCAGCAAGAAGGAGCTCTACTGGCTGGCGGCCATGCCTGGTTTAGCTGGAGGCGGGCTTCGCCTTATCTGGATGTTCTTACCTCCCATCTTGGGCACTCGTAAACTGGTTACTTTTTCAACAGCGCTATTGCTATTGCCGCTCATTGGTTGGTCCTTTGCAGTTCGCTCTCCAGCCACTCCATATTTCGCATTAATGCTGTTGGCATTCCTTTCCGGAATTGGTGGCGGAATCTTCTCCGGTTTCATGCCCAGTACTTCATACTTCTTTCCAAAATCTAAGCAAGGTTTAGCGCTTGGAGTGCAGGCGGGCATCGGAAACTTTGGTGTGAGTGTTATTCAATTCTTCACACCCATTCTCGTTGGCTCGGCAATGTTTGGAGCAACACTAGGAGCCCCACAGCACTTTGTAGATAATGCTAAAGGAGTGAGTAAGGACGTTTGGTACCAGAATGCTGGTTTGATTTGGGTGCCATTTGTATTAGTCGCAGTGTTAATCGCGTGGAAAATGTTGCAAAGCGTTCCAGTTACCTCACGCGGCGTACGAGATCAACTGGATATCTTTCGGAATAAGGACACCTGGCTGATGACATTGCTTTACATGATGACATTCGGAACTTTCTCGGGGCTTGCCGGTCAATTCGGGCTCCTTATTAAGAATCTCTATGGTGACTTTGCAAATGCGCCCGACCCGGTTAAGTACGCGTTCTTTGGCCCCCTTGTCGGATCGGCGGCGCGCGTAATTAGTGGGCCAGTTGCCGATCGCCTAGGCGGCGGAATTCTGACCTTCTTCTCAGGCGTCGGGATCGCAGGGTCTGCGCTATATACATCGGGACAGCTCTCACCGGGAAGTAGCGATGACTTCATGAACTTCTTTTGGGGCATGATGGCGATCTTCTTCTTTGCTGGCGTAGGTAATGCGAGCACGTTCAAACAGATGCCGATGATCTTTCCACCCCGCCAAGCTGGGGGCGTCATCGGATGGACTGGCGCTATAGCCGCCTGTATGTACGGTGCCCTCGGCGCATTGAGCCCAGATGGAACTCTTGAAGAATTCACCTACGTGGGAATTAGCGAAGAAAGTGCCGACGAGATTGCTTCTTTTCCGGAAGGTAAAGGCCTTCTTGGTCACTTGCTTGAACATCCTCAGCCACTGCGCGTAAAGGAAATCCGAGAGCATCCAGCATCAGTGGGATTTCCTGAAGGTCATCCATCAATGGCTGGTTTTTTGGGTGTTCCCATCAGAATCCGAGATGAGATTTACGGAAGTCTCTATCTCACGCAGAAGCGAAATGGTGAGGAATTCACTGAAGAAGATGAACAACTCGTTATTGTTTTAGCGTCGGCCGCCGGGGTCGCCATTGATAGTTACCGTGGACATATCGCACAGAGCCAAATGAGCGTGCTTGCGGAGCGAGAGAGAATTGCGAGAGATCTTCATGATTTGGTAATACAGAGACTCTTTGCTACTGGGATGATGTTGCAAACTCTAGGCAAGCGAAGCAGTTTGGCAGTTGATGACGCAGAAAGTGTTCAAGAGAGCGTCGACAATCTGGACCATACAATTTCGCAAATTAGGAATACTATTTTCGAGCTTCAAGCAGCTCTGCCACTCTTGGACATTCGGTCGCAAGTCGTGAGAGAGGTAGATGCACTTCATTCAAGCGCAGGTTTCCAGATACGTTGCGAATTTGAAGGTCCAGTAAATGTCTTAGTGAGTCCTGAGCTTGCTACTCATATTATTGCGGTAATCCGGGAACTGATTACTAACGCTATTCGTCATGCCGGAGCGACAGATATCTCGCTACTTCTTTCCACCAACAAAACTTACTGCGTGGTAACTGTTACCGATAATGGCAAGGGTTTTGTAGCAAGTCATCGCAAAAGTGGTCTACTCAATTTGGAGAGTAGAGCCTTAGAGCGACAAGGCAGTTTTGAAATCTTTGGTATGGGATCGGCGGGAACTAAAGCTGTATGGCAGGGCAGTCTCTAGTGCCTATCTACCCCGAGGCGGACTGCGAGACCTGCGGCTTGCGTTCTGCGTTCTAGCCCCAATTTGCGAAGAAGCGATGATACGTAATTCTTGATGGTCTTCTCGGCCAAAAACATCGTGGATGCAATCTCGCGATTTGTCATACCTTGACCAATAAATTCCAGGACTCGTTGCTCTTGATCTGTCAGTTCATAGATTTCACTCGCCGGATTGTTATTCCTGCGTAGTCGTGAGGTGACTTCAGAAACAGATGCGGTGCTGAGCAGGGATTCACCCGATGCAACTTGACGGATAGCACCGAGTAATTCCAAATTCTTAATATCCTTGATGACAAAACCACTAGCTCCACCCAAAATGGCGCCGAGAAGTGCTTCGTCATCGGAGAACGAGGTCAGCATTAGTACTTTAACGTCAGAACAATTAGTCAGAATTTCTCGACAGAGTTCTACACCGCTTCCATCTGGAAGGCGAACGTCAAGAACCGCGACATCAAAATCTAAAGTCTTAAAAGTTGCTTTAGCCTCAGCACAACTTCCAGAGCTCCCAACCACAATGAGATCATCCTCAAAGTTGATGAGATCGATTAAACCCTTACGTACCAACTCGTGGTCATCCACAACAAAGACTCGCGTTGTCATGGTCTCCCTTCGCTGACGTTCTCGCGCAAGATCAATTCTCGCGCTCTCTCGAAGATTTAGCGAGGGCGCTGGCGACGGCTCTCGGGACGTGGGCGTGACTTACCGCTGGATTGACCAGGGCGTCCGCCGGGACGACCACCTGAAGCGCCGGGGCGACCACTTGAATTGGAACGACCAGCTGGGCGAGCGCCACCTGAACGGCGTCCTTCGCTCTTATCTGCAAAGACCGGAGCAACCCATGGGGTGCCACTTGGCTCTTGTGCGCCGAAGAGTGAGTTGAGTTCAGGTGCATGTGGCTTGACGCGAACGAATGCTGCGTTAACGCCCGCACGAGTGGTGAGCCCACGAATCGTTTTCTGTTGATTCGAAGTCGTAAGCGTTACTACTGTTCCGGACTCACCTGCACGTGCGGTACGACCGGCACGGTGCAAGTAATCCTTGGGATCGGTAGGTGCATCAACGTGCACTACAAGTGAAATGCCATCAACGTGAATACCGCGAGCGGCTACGTCTGTTGCAACAAGTGCATTTGTTTCACCGGACTTGAAGGCCGCAAGAGTACGCGTACGCACTGCTTGTGACTTACCACCGTGAAGTGAGCCGACGGGTACACCGCGATCTGCAAGTTTCTTCGCAAGCTTGTCAGCACCGTGTTGGGTACGTACGAAAAGAATGGTGCGACCATCGCGCGCAGCAAGCTGCGTAGTGATTTTATCTTTATCGAGCGGATCGATAACAAGAACATGGTGATCCATGGTGTCAACGGATGCCTTATCGGAATCTACTGAGTGCACGACTGGGTTACGGAGATACTTGCGAACAAGTTGTTCAACGGGACCATCAAGAGTTGCACTGAAGAGAAGACGTTGGCCGTTTGGCTTCGTTTGATCAAGGATTTCCTTCACGACTGGAAGGAAGCCCATATCGACCATCTGATCGGCTTCATCAAGAATCACGATTTCAACATCTGAAAGACGTACTTCGCGTTGCTTGATCAAGTCCATGAGACGACCAGGGGTGGCAACCAGAATCGGGACCGCTTTACGCAGCGCCTGGATTTGTTGTCCGTAAGGCATACCGCCAGCGATGAGGCGTGAATCAAGACCAAGTGATTGGTTGAGTGGGCGCAAGGTGTCGTTGATCTGCATCGCGAGTTCGCGAGTAGGAGCCAGGATCAGCGCGAGTGGTTGGTGTGCCTTAGCTTGGCGTCCAGCGAGGCGGGTGAGCATTGCTAGGCCGAAGGCGAGGGTCTTACCGGAACCGGTCTGACCGCGGCCCAAGACGTCCCGGCCAGCGATAGCATCGGGAAGGGTGGCGGTTTGAATAGGGAACGGTTCGAGGATCCCGCCGGCCTTGAGGACCTTTACGAGCGCAGGATTAACACCGAGTTTAAAGAATGACATGGACAAATACACCTAACGGGACGACAAGCGCGTCCCGAAATGGCCCAACTTCGACCAAGATGTTGCCAAGACTCGCAAGTAAACGCACGAAGCGTTCAGGGAAGTTCTTTTGAAGCGGTTGCTCCAACTGACCCAAGTCTACCGTGGCTTTGCCCCCGTTCTTACCAGCGTGTTCTCCGCGCTCGATTTACGCTCATGGCAGACTGCCCGCATGATCAACATCTGCCTTGCAGGAGCTACCGGTTGGACCGGAGTGGCCCTGGCCCACGCTATTCACGAAAGTTCCGATCTCAAACTCGTTTCCGCCGTTGCTCGCAAAAGTGCAGGTAGAGATTTAGGTGAAGCACTCGGTGCTGGAAAGTGGGGAGTTCCGGTCTTTGCTGACATAAATGATGCGCTCGCGGGCGTCGATGTAATGATCGAATACACCAGCCATGCAACTGTTAAAGCAAATACGTTGGCTGCTATTGCTCACGGTGTGCACGTGATTGTGGGTTCTTCAGGACTTACCGGTGCAGATTACGATGAAGTTGATGCAGCAGCAAAGAAAGCTGGAGTTGGCGTTGTTGGCTCTGGAAACTTTGCAATCACGGCCGCACTTGCACAAGCCGCCGCCGTGATGGTGGCTAAACATCTTCCGCAATGGGAGGTCATCGACTACGCAAGTTTCACCAAGCCAGATGTTCCCAGCGGCACCGCGCGCGAGCTCGCAGAGAAACTCAGCGCAGTGCATCGCCCAGCAATCGGCGTCGAAGTTGCTGATATCGCTGGACCAAAGGAAGCCCGCGGTGCAGATATCGATGGCACTCGAGTCCACTCGATTCGCCAACCAAGTTTCGTAGTCTCTACCGAAGTGATCTTCGGGCTACCAGAGCAACGACTTTCTATCCGCTTTGACGCAGGTAGTTCGCCGGCACCATATGTGGATGGCACTCTCCTTGCAGCACGTGCGGTCATCAAGCAAAAGGGCCTTATCCGCGGCTTAGATACTCTCCTGCTCCAGTAAGGGTTCACTTCGAGATGAGTTATATAGCAGTCATCTTCACTTCTACCCGTCGGGATAGTGATCACGAGGAGTACGCAAAGTGGAGCCATCTCATGTCGGAAATGGTGCGCGAGGTTCCAGGTTTTCTCGGCTCAGATTCTTTCCGCGACCCCGAGAGTAGGGAAGGCGTCACGATCTCCTATTTCGAAGACGACGAAGCCGTGAAGATGTGGCGCGAGGTGAGTGAGCATCAACAAGCCCAGAATCTTGGCCGTGAAAAGTTCTATAGCGAATATCGCACGAGAGTTACCCGCGTGGAGCGCGAGTACCACTGGGAGCGACCAGATTAAAGAGCTGGAGTAAAACCGAGCACTTCGCCAAAGAAGGTGAGTTCGCTCTCCAGGCTATCGATAATCGAAGTGGCCTTGATGAATCCGTGGCCCTCTCCCTCGTAAGCGATATAGCGATGCTTGATTCCTTTTCGGACGCAGACATCGCGGAAGGTTTCTGATTGCGCCGGCGGCACTACTTTGTCATCGAGTCCTTGGAAGATGATCAGTGGCGCAGAGAGATTCTCTGCATGAGTGATCGGTGAACGTTCTACGTAGAGATCTTTTCGCTCGGGATACGGCCCAATCATCGAATCGAGGTAACGCGATTCAAAGTCGTGGGTATCGGTAGCGAGCGTTTCGCAATCTGCGACACCGTAATACGAGGCTCCCGCCGCAAAGACATCGCCCATCACAAGAGCATTGAGCACGGTGAAACCACCAGCGCTGCCACCCTTGATCACTACTTTTGATTTATCTGCAGTGCCATCGGCTACCAGCGCATCGACGACTGAAAGGACATCTTCGTAATCCATGATGCCCCACTGACCGCGCAACGCATTGCGATACTCACGTCCATAACCAGTCGATCCACCGTAGTTCACATCTACCACTGCGATTCCGCGAGAGGTGTAATAAGCGAAACTCAATTTCGCGGTCGCCGAAACTTGCGAAGTAGGTCCACCATGCGCGGTAACAAGTAGTGGAACGGGACCGCTAGCTGTGTAATCGGGATTTTGCGGTGGATGCAAGATCGCATGTACCGAACGACCGTGCTTGCCCGGCACAGTGATTGCGCGCGGGGTGGTGAGGTAATCGGCTGAAACAGGGAGTGTGGTCTCCCAAATGGTGTCGACCACCTTTGCGGTTGCAAGATCGATTTCAACCAATGCTGTAGGCGACTTGGCGCCGCCGGCGATGACGTATGCGCGATCTCCATTAATTGATTGCGTTGCAGTGAAGGCTGTGAATGACGAAACTATGTCGGCGCACGACTTGCTCTTTGGATCCACGATCACCACGCGTTGGTTATCTGGAGTTCCATGAATGGAGAGCACGCGGCCGTCATCTAGTAGCGAGATGAAGCGTTGGCCGATTTGCCACATGGGCATACCCCACTCGGCACTCTCCGAAACGATGTGTTCCTTCGTACCGTCGAGTGAGATCTTCCAGAGATTCCACCAACCTGAAGAATCTGAAATGTAATAGAGCTCGTTGTTACTTACCCACTCGGGAGTCAGAATCGATTCCTCGGTAGAACCAGTAAGAGTTCGCACATTGGTTAATTCGCCATTCGTGATGTCGCCAATGCGAAATTCGGTTCCGTCCCAAGGCATTTGTGGGTGTTCCCATGCCATCCACGAGAGGTGCTTACCGTCAGGTGAGAGTCGTGGATGCATGTAAAAGTGTGATGAGGATTCAACTACCCGGAGTTTTCCGTAGAAATTGATGGCGACTAGGTCTCGCTGACAATCATGTCCTTCAACAATTTCGCGAATGCACCAAATTTCATTCCCCACTTGAAGCATCCCGGCGTAACGATGCGAACGAGCTTCCTTTGGTTCTGGCGTGAGAGCGATGGGATCGCTGCCAGCTTCTAAAACGTAGAGCCGCTGGTCGCTCTTATTGCAGAAGACCAATGCAGGAGAGCCGCCTCTTTCGATCACGAGCCAACTCAAACCGCCGTATTCCAGAATAGAAGTCTTGGCATCCCACGGTGCGGGTAGAAAATCTCCCTTGCGACTGACTACAACTCGTCGCCCACCCTCATGTGGCCTTATTTCATCCCAATAAAGCTCCCCATCAGCGACTTGCGTGTATCCAATACTGGTGGCGGCTCCGGCGAGCATGGCGGCAGAGAGCGGTGAGTTCCAAGCTCCTGGAATGGCTGAATTCTTCATTCGGTCATCATGTCGGATTAACGCCTCGATTGCCTAGGGAATTGGCACCCATGCACCTAAAATTCCAGCATGAAAAGAACTCGTCTCACAATCGCCGTAATAACCTCGCTCGCTCTGCTCGCTGGTTGCTCATCCTCAACTTCTTCGAGCACCGATAGCGCGGCTGTTGGCTCCAGTATGGATTCCAGTATGGATCCCAAGATGGATCACAGCAGCATGCCAGCCCCTTCGTTGGCGCCGGGGATGGCAACGGCGGCCCCTGGTGGCGGTTCTTTTCTCAATGAGAAGTTGCCGGCTGATGTGCTCGCCCTCCCGCTCTTTGATTCCACTGGTGAAGCATTCACATTGGCTGACTTCGCTGGAAAGTATGTGGTGATTACCAATTTCCTCACCTCGTGCCACGAGATTTGTCCGATGACTACGGTCAATATGCGCGATATTGCCCGCGCCCTATCTGCCGTTGGTCTCGCCAGCAAAGTTGCGGTGATGGAAGTATCCGTAGATGGCGAGCGCGACACCGCCCCCTGCCGAAGGATTGGCAGACCGGCAAGAGTGATACCTACGACATGATGCACTCAGATCTGGTCATCATCCTCGGTCCAGATTCCACGTGGCGTTGGCTCGATCTTGGATCTCCAAAGACGTCCCAGGGTGATATCCCGGCGGCCCTCAAGGCGTATTTAACTGAGGATGGGCAGAAGAACCTGGCAGCTCCCGAAGAGCCCACCTGGAGTGTAGGAGCGGTACTCGCCGCCATTACACAACTCACCCTGAACCCAGTTAAGTAGTTTTTTAGAGATTTCACTCTGCGAAAGTTCACTCTGCGAAAGTTCACTCTGCGAAAGTTCACAGGGTGCCCTGAGCGACAAGACAGAGTCTGCTCATAGTTCTCAGAGTTTGGGATGTTTTCCTTAAGGCATATCAACCAACAGAGAAACCGACAGGGTTTCCTATCAAAGGAGCAACCATGAGCATTCTTCAAGCCGCAGCAATCGCGATCGTTCCGGTTGCCATCCTCTCTACCGTGCTTTATGCAGGCATTCACCGACTGGCTAAGCGTCCAGATTCTTACGAATTAGCGGCTTAATACATCCGGCACATACATCCGGAACATACATCCGGAACAAAAAAGAGAGGGCGCTTCAGGGGCGCCCTCTCTTTTTCTTTTAGATTTATACAGCAGCGAATGAAGTGGTGATTGCACAAGCAACCGCCGAAATCGCCAGCCAGGTAAACCATGAACCTGCGGTACGTAAACGCCAGGTCTCGTGAATGCCGGTAGAAGATCCGCGCTTTGTGCGGATCGCGATACCGAGAGCTACGAAAGTACCGAGCACGTAGTGGAGCAGGTTGGCGCCGCCCAGGAAGAAGGCCATCGATGCGTATGCACCTTCAAAGCCACCTTCCTCAGCGAGCATGAATGGCATATGGGAAAGTTGATTCCATTGCATCACAAGGCCAATTGCTAGAACCACGAAAGAGATGATGGAAAGAATCCCCATGCTCTCGCGTCGCTTCTGCCCGAGGTTATGAGTGATGGCCGCGATGATAAATGGCAATGCCAACAACCAACCAGATGAAACAGTGAACGTGTGGCCATCGGCAGGAAGCCATCCATTGTTCACGTTCAAGTTACGTAGGTAGAAGTAGGAGAAGATCATCGAGAAGACGAAGGCACCGTCTGCCAGGATAATCAGACGAACGCCAAGGCGCTCGCGACGACCTACAACTTCAGGTGCATCATGATGCATTACGTGTTCGGTTGATGTGCTCATTTCTCACTCCTTCCGTAGCCGTATGGATCGCTTGTGACGACAGGTGCCTCATGGAAGTTTTCCAAGTAGATCGGGTAAGGGACCGTCCATTCGAGCGTCTTTGCACCCCATGGATTCATCGGAGCAATCTTGCCCTTACGCCATGAATGAACCACAGAGTAGAGAAGCACGATCATGCCGATTCCCACTAAGTACGCACCAATGGTGCTAATGAGATCCGAGGTAGCGAAGGCTTGCTCGTAATCAGCTACGCGACGAGGTTGTCCTTGTGAACCCGCGGCGAACATGCCGAGGAAGAGCACTTGGAAACCAATCTGCACCGTCCAGAAGGAGATGTAGCCAGAACGCTCATCGAGCATGCGACCGGTCATCTTCGGGAACCAGTAAGCAAGACCGGCGATAGCTCCGGTAAGTGCAGCACCCATCAACGTGTAATGGAAGTGTGCCGTCACGAACATAGAACCGTGCAAGTAATCGTCAGCTGGCACATCTGAAAGGTAAATGCCGGTGATGCCGCCGATGAGGAAGTTCCAGATGAGGGCGTATACGCCGAGCATCGGAAGTTTCATCCACGGTCTACCTCGCCAGATGGTTCCTAGTAAGACGAGGAAGAGCAGACCTGTCGGTATCGAAATCATTTCGGTAGTCACCATGAATGGACCGTTCAAACTCGGCATCCATCCTGAGATGTACATATGGTGAGCCCAGACGAGCACGCTCAGACCCACGATTCCCGCGAAGCCCACCACTGCGGTGGTGTACGAGAAGAGTGGTGAGCGCGCAAAGACCGGTGCAATTTCCATCAGGATGGCAACGCCTGGAATCAAGATGACGTATACCTCTGGGTGGCCCATGATCCAGAAGAGGTGCGCGTAGAGCCAACCGCTGCCACCGAACTCTGCATCGTAGAAATGTGTTCCGATCGTACGATCGAAGCCGGCCATCATTTGCGAAGCCATGAACGAAGGGAAAGCTGGGATTGCCAGCGCCACGCTCATCGTTGCTCCGATAACGAAGATAGGAACTCGATTCCACTTCATACCCTTTGCGCGCATCGCTACAACGGTCGTGGTGATATTCGCACCGGCGATCGCAGAGGAGATTGCAAAGATGATGATGGTGACGATGAAGGCATTCATGCCTGCGCCCGCCTGAACGCTCAAAGGAGCGTATGCAGTCCAGCCGGTAGGGATACCACCGAAGAACCAAGCCGAGCAAAGCACTGGGATTGCGGTAAAGAGCAACCACCAGCTGAGCGCGTTAAGGCGAGGGAACGCCATATCGCGCGCACCGATCATGATCGGAAGAATGAAGTTACCGAATGGACCCGTGGACACAATGATCATCGCAACGATCATCGTGATGCCGTGAAGTCCGACGAGAGAGTTGTAAATCTCGGCGTTGACCCACTTGGAACCTGGGGTGATGAGGTTGGTACGAATCATCATTGCCATAGTTCCACCGGCACCGAGCATGACCATCACGCCGACGAGGTATTGGATACCTACGACTTTGTGATCAGTGCAGTAGCGGAAGTAGCGCGAGACGCCCTGGCCTTTCCCTGCAAGGAAGAGTTGTTCTTCATCCGTAAGGTCTTTGCCAATGAGCCAACGGAATGGCCCGATGAAGGCGCCAATTCCAATGAGGAAACCGATACACCAAGCGAACATAGAGAGAGTCAGAATTCGATTCTCCATAACCGCCTCTTGGCGATCCCACATGCTCTTGCCCCAGAAGTAGGTCACTTCTGCGAAGACGATGCCGACAATCATGCCGGTGCCCATGTTCAACTTTGTGATGAGGCTCTTCGGTGGGTTTGGACGCGACTCAGAAACTTTTGCGTGATCGAGAGTTGTCATGCGACATGTCCTCCTTGTGCGGTGACCCAATTATTGAAGTCGGCCTCTTTCATGACTTTGCCCTGAGTCTCCATATAGGCGTGGTAGAGCCCACAGAGCTCAGCGCACTTAATGTCGATAGTTCCCAACACGTTGGGCGTGGTGTGTGCCAGAGTCGTAACCCGATCGTTGGCATCCACCTTCACACCCAATTGCACGGGCCAGAAAGAGTGGTTGACGTCAACAGAGTGCACTCGAAATTCCACAGCTCGATCAAGTGGGAGATTGAGTTGCTCCGACTGCACACCGAGCTCTGGGTAGTTGAAGGTCCAGACCCATTGCGAGCCGGTGACTTCGACGACGAGAGCGGATTTTGCATTCGCAGTGGCGTCTTCACTGTTGACGTTCATCTCGGTAAGGCCCCAGACGATGGCCACGATACAAAAAATTGCCGAAACTACTGTCCACGCAAAGACAATTGGCGTATGCGTCCGGAAGGATGCGCCCTCCTCTGGGGGATTTTCACCGTGGTGACGATTTAAGAGGGTGTAGAGCGCTACCGCAATCACCAGACCTGCAATTGGCGCCGAAATCACGGTGAAATAAACGATGACATCTTTGCCGCGCTTCATATTTTCACTCATGATCTCTGGCATGAACTTCGGATAAAACCAGAGACCTAAAAGTACGAAAAACGCGGTAATAATCACGCCGAAAACCATGGTGATCTTTACATCGCGTGAATTGAATGCATTTCTGAATCGCTCACCTGGAGTGGGAGCGAGATCCGTTACTTCGTGTTGATCGCTCACTTGACGGTCACCTTTCCGGACATAAATCCATAGCGACTCATGGCCGCACCAAATTTGGCGTACGTTCCATCGCCGCAGGGGTACTCACAATTCCAGACATACTCGCCTGGACCTTGTGTGTAGAACTGGAAGGTGGTGACGATAGGAGTAGGTAGTACTCCATCTTCGTCAAACTTGCCCATAGTCTCTTCGGATTGAATATGCACAGGGATATTGACGAAGAGCGTGGGTTGAGTGCTTGTGGGAAGACTATGAATGGTGAAGGTGTGTTGTACCTGATCTTCACCAAGTGACTTCACTTTCTTACCATCAACTGTCATCGTTCCGTCGACAGTGCCCACAACTCGGCTAAAGAAGGTGTTATTTAACTTTTCGCCGCCGTCATAACCCTTGATGGTCATCGTGATTAGGGAGTTTGCAGGAAGTTGAAGATGTGTGGAGGGTCCGTAGGTGACATAACCCGGACGGCTGCCCTCTTTGTTTTGAATGTTGTTGGAGCTCTCACTATCGGCATAGACCGAGAGCTCGATTGAAGCTCCATTCATCTTGCCTTGCGGAGAATCTACGCTTCCCATGGGAGTTGCTACCAAAATGGGTTGCGGGTCACCGCTAGCACTGTGCAGAAAGAGACCGACACCTGCGACAGCGGCGACACTTACAAGGACGAAGAGGAGACCCCCTAACAACTTCTTGGCGCCGGGAGTAGATCCATCTCCGGCTCCAGGAGTAGTACCAGTGGTTGCTGTGGTCACGATTTCACCTTCCCGAAAAATTCGAGCCCGCCTCGTTCGTATTCAATTCTTGAGACGAACATCACTAGGGTAAGGCTGAGAGGTACCTATGAGAACGCCTAGCGGCATCTTTTCGAGGTAAACGAATAAATAAGTGGTAGATGGGGGTATTTGTCCGATATGTCGCTCAATATCGGATGGGATCTCGCCTTTGGACTCCCCCTTCTCGCGAGTGGTTTTTGGTACCACCGCGCGGTCACCTCGGAAATCCCGCGCTGGCGCCAGGCGCTCTTCTACGCCGGCCTCTCATTTGCCTTCATTGTCTTGGTAGGCCCAGTACCGCATTACGCGATCCGTATTTTCTGGGTGCACATGGTGCAGCACATCTCCTTAATGATGCTGATCTCTCCGATGATCATCTTGGGTGCACCCATGGCGGTAGCGGCCACTAGCGAACGCGCTTCCGGCTTTGGCACTTTCTTACGAGTGGGCTATCGCTCCTGGATTGTGCGCACGATTCTGAAGCCACAAATTGGTTTCGGTATTTTCTTAATCGCGCTCTTTGCTACCCATTTCTCACCTCTTGCAAACGCAGGCATGAAGAACGGAAATGTTCACTCCCTCGAATTAATAATTTTTCTGGTAGCTGGCTTGATCTACTACTACCCACTCATGAGCGGTAACCCGATGCCGTTCTACGTTCCACATCCGATCCGGCTTGCCTCGCTCTTCGGCATGATGGTACCTGAGACAATGACTGGCTTCTTCCTATATTCCAGTAGTCGACTTTTGCACGATGTACCGGCGATGGCAGGAATGAACATGGCGCATAGCGCGAGCGCGCTCAACGATCAGCGCATTGGTGGATCATTAATGTGGAGCATGGGAATGCTCATCGATGCCGGTTGGCTAGCGCTAACCGCAAGAGATTGGTTTGTACACGAACGCGATTCTGAAGAGGAGGAGTAATGGCTGACGAGTTATGGATTTCAGATGAACCCGAACGTGCTCCTCGAGCGAGTTTAGTAAATGATCCCAAACGTAAGTGGCTCTTACTCGGCATACCTCTTTGTATCGTTCTCGCAATTGTTGAACTTGGCCGCGCATTCTCTGGTAACCGACGAAGCTGGGTTTATGTCTTTGAATGGCCATTTTTTGCGATCTTTATCGGCTACATGTATTGGAAATTAACGCATCCAACGAACTTTGATGAATTGGAAGACTCAGAAGAAGAGTAGAATTTAAGAATTATGTGGAATGTGTTGCATTCCCCAGGCGTACATCGCAATCGCTCCTGCGGCCGAGGCATTCATGGAACGTGTAGAACCAAATTGTGAAATCTCATAGATCTTTTCGCAAGCCGCAATACCTTCATCCGACATTCCACTACCTTCTTGTCCAAAGAACATCACACAAGATTTTGGAAGTTCAGCAACTTCGAGTGAACTTGATCCTGGAACATTGTCGATGCCGATGATGGGAATCGCGTGCTCATCGCACCACAACTTAAATTCGGCCACTGTTGGGTGATGGTGAACGGTGAGGTATTTATCGGTCACCATAGCCCCGCGTCGATTCCAATCGCGCTTACCGACAATGTGAATCCCCGCAACGTTAAAAGCATTCGCCGTTCTTACGATAGAGCCAATATTTAAGTCATGCTGCCAATTCTCGATCGCGATGTGTAAGTCATGGCGGCGGGTATCTAAATCCGCGACGATGGCCGAAACGGTCCAATACCTATATTTATCAAGGACATTGCGTCGATCACCGTTTGCCAATAATTCGGGATCGTATTGAACACCTGTGGGCCAGGGTTCTGGATGTGGGCCTACGCCAACTACCGGAAAGAATTCGCCAGGACCTATTGCATCATTGTTGCGGGAGTCCATATTTACTTGACAGCAGCAGCGATTGCGGCGGTATGGGATGGAGTAGAACCGCAACAGGAACCTACGACGTTGACGCCGATACCCTTCATCTCAATGGCGTACTTGGCCATTTCATCGGGTGTGCCCTCATAGATGAAAGTGTCACCCACCAACTTGGGAAGGCCAGAGTTGGATTGGGTAATGATGAAGACACCCTCTGGGCGGGCGTCGATCAATTCTTTAGCGATAAGACGCATTTCATCAATACCGCGACCACAATTTGCGCCGATGATCTTTACCCCGAGCGAGGCGAGATAAGTAACTGCCAGAGTTGGTTTGACGCCCATCATGGTTCGCAAATTCGTATCAAAACTCATAGTGGCAATGATCGGTAGGTGGGGAGCTACTTCCTTAGCAGCGTTAACCGCAGCCTCTACCTCGGCTAGGTCACTCATCGTTTCAATGAGAATTGCATCAACGCCACCATCGGCCAGCGCTTTGATTTGTGCGGCAAAAATCTCTTTTGCACTCTCGAGAGTGAGCGTTCCCATCGGTTCCATCAGTTCTCCTGATGGCCCCACGTCACCCATCACATAACAACCCGGATGACGATCAGCTACTTTGCGAGCAACCTCGGCGCCCGCTTTATTCAATTCATAGAGCCGATCTTCCAAATTGTGCATGGCTAAACGACCTGCGGTGCCACCAAATGTGTTGGTGGTGATCAGGTTTGCGCCCGCTGACGCATAAGCCTCGAGCACTGCCTCGATACGATCAGGATGTTCGACATTCCAGAGTTCGGGCGCACCTCCGTCGTCGAGTCCACTCTCTTGGAGCATCGTTCCCATCGCGCCATCTGACACCAGAGTTCCGTGCGCAAGGGCTTCGTATAGAGCGGACATTATTTAGCTCCTATTTGATCGAGGATAGTTGTGATGTTCTCTTCGCTAAATTCGCTTTCTAATTCGATGGCAATTGCTTCCGCTACTTCTGCTGGAGCGCCAGCCCTTTCAATCCAAGGGTCGCGGCTCCAGCCATTCATGTAAGCGTCCGCATCGATCTCACCAAGGCGCATGGCAGCTTCATCGATCGCCTCTTGGAATCTGTTTGGTAGAGAAATCTTAGAAACTTCTTCGCCGCTTCGGGCGACAACCATCGATGGGATCTCGCGCCATCGGGTAATTTGGTACTCAGCCATATAGCGACCCTAGCAAGAAGTCAGGTTCCATCAAGTTGAAGGAGAGCAATGAGTCGATCGCGAAAGTCGCTACTCGTACTAGCCGCGCTGCTGACTTCGTTGACCTTGGCAGCGTGTGGCGAAGGCGTCGAGGGTGGCGAGGAGAGTGGCGGTGGCGATGATGATGGGGTACCGAGCGCACCACTTACGCCGAATACTCCTCAGGCAGATCCGGCTGGGTCATCTCAAGCGCTACCGCCGATAATGGTTGATGAGGTCAATACCTCCGCCTCACTCCCGATGACAAATACCCTGGTCTTTAACCTCACAAACCCTGGGGCATGGAGCTTCGCTGGTGAACCTGGGGATATTTTGGAGTTCACCCCGGGTGGGGATCAAGGCACGTACACCACCAATCCTTCTGCGAAACCGCTCAAGCCAGGAGTTGTAAAAGTCACGGCATCGGACGGAAAGCAGAAAATCACCTTCACGATAACCGTCACTCAATAGTGGTCTTTCACGTTCTGGTCTTAGGCTGAGCAGGTGAATATGGTGAAACGAGCCTTTAACGCGAAGTATCGCAATACCATTATTGGTCGCGCAGCTCGTTTACTTTCCAAGAGCGATCGTCGCAAAGTCTTCATTGTTATTGTGATCCAGATTTTCCTAGGAGCACTAGACCTCTTAGGTGTAGCTCTCATCGGTATCGTCGGCGCGCTCGCAGTTTCGGGAGTGCAATCTCGCGTTCCTGGCAATCGAGTGAGTTCTGTACTGAACTTTGTAGGACTTTCAAACTTTGACTTCCAAACCCAGACTGCACTACTCGGATTGGGCGCAGGCATCATCCTGGTGGGGCGAACGGTGCTCTCCGTCTTCTTCACACGTAAGGCGCTCTTCTTCTTAGGTCGTCGTGGCGCGGCCATCTCGGCCGATCTCACTTCACGCGTGCTCTCGCAATCATTGCTTGCGGTGCAGGAGCGAACTTCACAAGAGACGCTCTATGCACTCACCTCTGGAGTCAGCAGCGTCACGCTCGGCTTGTTAGGCACGGTAGTAACCATGGCTTCTGATGCATCACTCCTTGCGGTGATGGCCATAGGTCTCGTAGTAGTTGATCCCACCGTTGCACTGTCGAGTTTTATTTTCTTTGCTCTCATTGGTTTCCTCTTGCAGCGTTTGCTCAGTGGAAAAGCACAACGTCTTGGTATGGAGCAATCCGAGTTGAGCATCATGAGCAATGAAAAGATCGTTGAGGTTTTGAGTTCATATCGAGAATCACTTGTCCGTAATCGACGCGCTTATTACGCAAAAGAAATTGGCGAGCTTCGATACAAGTTAGCTCATGCCCAAGCCGAAATATCCTTTATGCCAAACGTTTCTAAGTACGTGCTCGAAACATCGGTCGTCCTTGGTGCACTACTACTTTCTGCTGCGCAATTTCTTTTGCAAGATGCTGGACATGCAGTGGGAACACTCGCAATCTTCATGGCCGCCGGCACGCGTATTGCTCCGGCGATATTGCGTGTACAACAGGGAATGTTGGCAATACGTTCCAGCGCCGGTGCTTCGAAAGTCACTCTTGATCTCGCAGAAAGCTTGCAGCATATTGAAGCTCCGAAGTTAGCGAAGGAAGATTCGCTCGAGACTTCACACCATGGGTTTAACGCCACTATCACTTTGTCTGACGCCACTTTTACCTATCCCGGTAAAGAAGAACCCGCGGTACGTGATGTCTCACTCGAGATAGCAAACGGTGCATTCGTGGCTTTCGTTGGACCGTCAGGCGCAGGAAAGACCACCATCGTCGACATTTTGTTAGGAATCCTGCCGCCAGCACAGGGCAGCGTGAAGATCTCCGGCTTACCTCCTATGGAGGCAATTACTACGTGGCCAGGGGCGGTCGCATATGTACCGCAGGATGTCGCGATAGCCAGCGGAACTTTTCGAGAGAACATCGCTCTTGGTTTCCCACGTGCTTTCGCGACAGATGAATCTATTTGGGAGACACTGCGCGTTGCTCATCTCGATGATTTCGTACGCGAGTTAGAAAAAGGAATCGATACTGAAGTGGGCGAGCGTGGCGCTCGAGTGAGCGGTGGACAACGCCAGCGCCTTGGCATCGCACGTGCGCTTTTTACGAAACCAAAACTTCTCGTACTCGATGAAGCAACTAGTGCACTCGACGCGGAGACGGAAGCAAATGTGGCCGCTGCGATTCAGGCGCTTCGCGGAAGTACTACGGTAGTGATGATTGCTCACCGCTTAGCCACAGTGCGAACGGCAGACCTAGTGGTGTACCTCGACCAAGGCCGCGCCCTTGCGATGGGTACTTTCGATGAAGTGCGTGCCCAGGTTCCCGACTTTGATCATCAAGCGCGTCTACTTGGTCTGTAAAGACTTTTTGGCCGTCAAGGCATTCACAGCAAACTCTCGCTTGCCCTGTGGGTAACTCTGATGAGTCACGCACCTTTTCATGGCAAGGTGTCCTCATGTCATCTTCTACTGCAATATCAGTCACTGGACTGACCAAGCGTTACGGCGAACGTCTTGCGCTCGATCACGCCACTTTTGATGTGCCCATGGGAAGCGTCTGCGGCTTCGTAGGCCCCAACGGCTCTGGCAAAACCACCACTATTCGCATGCTCCTTTCGCTCATCACCCCCACTGATGGAAGTGGCACCGTGCTCGGCGAAAAGATCACTCATCCGGAGAAGTACCTCAAGCGTGTGGGCGCCATGATCGAGGGTCCTGCTTTCTATCCCGGGCTCTCTGGTGCCGAGAATCTCAAGATGTTGGCCACCCTCGGCGGTTTCCCGCACGCACGTGTGGGGGAGTTGCTGGAATTGGTGGGTCTGAATGATCGCGCTAAGTCCAAGTACAAGCAGTACTCACTCGGAATGAAGCAGCGCCTTGGTATCGCGGCGGCTCTTCTTCCGCAACCAGAACTTCTCATCCTCGATGAGCCGACGAACGGTCTAGATCCAGCAGGTATTCATGAAGTCCGTACCCTTTTGCGTTCACTAGCCGACGGGGGCATCACTGTTTTCGTATCGAGCCACCTCTTGAGTGAACTCGAACAGATCAGTGATCACTTAGTCATGCTTCGCGAAGGAAAAATGATTTTCAGCGGAACGACTGAGTCTCTGCTTACGGCTCAGCAGCCCACAGTTATTGCACGCACACTTAAGGAGAGCGATCTTCCCAAGCTCATTGAGATTGCAAAATCAGCCGGACACCAAGGAGTGATTCTTGACGGGTCTGTCCATGTCATTGCACATGACGATTGGGCTAGTGAGTTCAATTCACTTGCTTTTGCGGCCGGACTCACACTTGCTTCGCTCACGGCGGTTCGTCCCACACTTGAAGAGACTTTCTTTGAAATGACAGGAGATACCAAGTGATCCGCGTAATTCGCGCCGAGTGGCGCAAGCTCCGTCGCCCTACACTTTTCTTTGGAACTTTAGGTGCAGTGGGAGCAATCGCGGTTCTCACCGCATCCATTCCCTATATTGCAATGGATACCCCTCGACGAGGCCGTGAACCTGGTTTCACTCGCGTCTCGATTGAGAGTTATACCGGCCTCTCACTTGGCCTGGCTTTTGCATCGACCTTGCTCGGCATTGTTGCCCTCTCGGTTTTTGCATCTCAAACTGCGCAAGAGTATTCGCATGGAACGTTACGAAATCTCTTGGTGCGTCAGCCTCGGCGCATGGTTTTGCTCGGTGGTAAAGCGCTTTCAATGGCGATCTTTGCACTCTTAATTGTCGTGGAAACTTCCCTTATTTCGGTGGTCACTAGCTTCATCTGGGCGAATTCGAAAGATATCTCTACTGATGCTTGGACCGCTGGCGGAGTTAGCGGCGACGGTATTTCAAATCTCTTCACGACATTGGCGAACGTCTCACTTGCGACCGTTGGTTTTGGAATTATCGGGATGCTCCTTGGCCTCATTCTTCGTTCACCTATTTCTTCAATCGCCATTGGCATCTCTTGGGTCATGATCGTTGAGGGCATTGTCGGTGCCGTCTGGGAGAGCACACAGAAGTACCTGCCAGGGTTGCTACTGACGGCAGTGGGTAGCGGTGGTTCGACCACGATCACTTATAAATGGGCGTTAACCACCTCGCTCCTAATTTTGGTAGCCGCAGGGGGCCTGGCAGCCTTCCTCTTCAAGAAGCGAGATGTCTCCTCCTAATTCACAGGGAACCTGGCGAGTAAATCCAAGGGTGTAGGCGAGTACCCCTTTATCCTTAAGGGGTATCTCTCTTCCCCTCAGGAGTTGTTTAGGTGTCTGTGAAATTACCGATTTTCCGCGTATTCCTTGCGCTCTCGGTGGTCCTTGCCCCGGTACTGATCACCGATGGGGCTGAAGCCAAGACTCGAAAACCCACTCTTCAAGAGATCGCAGCGGCAAAAGCAAAAGAGGCGGCAAAGGCTAAGGCTGCTTCGGTGGCCAAAGCAAAATTAGATGCCGCTGCCGCGCGATTGAAAATCTTGGCTGCAAAAGCTGCTGCTGCAAAGGCCATATTAGATCGCGAGAATAACACTAATTTGGCGCTTGCTCGGCTAGAGAGCGCACGCGATGCGGCGACTAAGGCGAAAGCCGAGGCGGATGCAGCTCGCGCCACCCAAGCCGCGGCCACCGAGAAGGTTCGCGTTGCCAAAGTAGCGGCAGATGTTGTGAAGGCGAATCAAAAGAAGGAAGTCGATTCGTTGATGGCCATGCAGAACGCTTTGGCCAAGCAATTAGCCAGTGCACGCAATGTGCGGGTCACTCTTGAACAACAACGTCAACTTGCGATCCTGGAAGAACAGTCATCAAATACGGCGGCAAGCACTTCCGGACAAGCCCGCATTTGGCCGGATCGTGGTTTTACAGGTCGTCAAACAATTCGTACGACTGCTGAGCAACGCCAAATTGCGCTCGACTTTGCAATCAAAGAAGTTAAATCAGGGAAGCCCTATGTTTGGGGCGCTCAAGGACCCAACAGCTATGACTGTTCTGGATTGGTTTACGCGGCCTACAAAAAAGCCGGTCTCACGTCGCCTTCATGGTCTCGGTTGAATGCTGCTCTCTTCTTTGTGGCGTCGAAGCGAGTTCCGTTGGCAGATTTACAACCTGGCGACTTAGTCTTCTGGTCGTATAACGGAACAGTGCAAGCTATTCACCACATCGCCATTTATGCAGGAAACGATATGGTCTGGGAAGCGCGCAATACGCGAGCAGGGCTCAAATACTCCTCTATTTATGGCATGGAAGGGTTGATGCCTTCTGGTGGACGCGTTTAAGCGAATATCCGCCGCGGCAGTTGCGCTACTGCTGTTAGTTGCGTGCTCGGCTACTGATTCCGCGACCGAGAGCCGGCCGCAAGTAAAAGTAAGTGTTGAGCCACCACCGCCCCCTGCAATCTCGCCCAACGCCCTCTCTAAAATAATTGATCCCTTACTCAGCAATCCGCAACTTGGAAAGTCAGTTGGTTTAGCTGTAGTGGATGTGGCAACTGGTCAACTTCTCTACGACACCGGCGGTACATTCATCCCTGCATCAACCGCAAAATTATTTACTGGAGCAGCGCTCTTACTCACCTTCGATTCCCATATTCCAGTCACTACAAAAGAAGGTAAGTCGGTAGATCTCGGTACAGAATTAGGCCGCGTGCTCGCCGAAAGCGACAACGAGGGTGCGAAGGTTCTTGCCAAACTTCTTCCTAAACCCGCCACTGAGATGTTGATTTTTGAATTACCGGAATTAGATCTCAGTGAAACCGTAATCGAGGATCCTGCGGGTCTATCGCGTAAGAACAGGACCTCACCGCGCGCCCTTGCTTCTCTCTTGGCACTGGCATGGAATAACCCACGGCTGGCTGCATTAGTTGCGGGGTTACCGGTCTCGGGTGAGAGCGGAACGATGAAGAAGCGCGCCGCTAACGAACCAGGTTCACTGCTTGCTAAAACTGGCACGCTCAGTGGGGTCAATGCGCTCGCGGGTATCTTTCAAACCTCGGCAGGCAGGGCGGTGGCATTTTCCATCCTGGCCGATGCGGTGCCGATTGAGCCCGGTGGCACCGATAAGGCGCGTAAAGCGATCGATCAGATAGCGACAGCACTAGTAAACGCCAACTAACCTTTCCTGGTGGTCGCACATTCAGAAGAGCTCATGGAGTTGCGTGCTGCCATCCGCGCTGACTTCGCACTACTTGAAGCCGGCGATCGAATTGTGGTCGCTTGCTCAGGCGGAGCAGATTCCATTGCGCTCGCATACGCACTCTCTTTAGAGGCGCCAAAAATGGCGCTATCGCTCTCTGCCGTCACCATCGATCACGGTTTACAAGATGATTCGGCTGAGGTGGCAGGTGAGTGCGCGGCCTTTCTGGCAACGTTAAATATCCCCACCGAAATCATCAGCGTTGCAGTGGGTAGCGAAGGTGGGTTGGAAGCTGCCGCGAGAGAAGCGCGATATGGCGCGCTCGCTGAATATGCAGGCCGGGTGGGTGCCGTGGGCGTTTATCTAGCTCATTCGCTTGATGATCAAGCCGAGAGCGTGCTCTTAGGTCTGGCTCGCGGATCCGGGCCACGGTCAATCGCAGGAATGTCCGCGGTGAGTGGCATCTATCGACGTCCGGCGTTGGGTATGCGTCGAGCTGCCCTACGAGCGGTGGCGCTCTCACTTGGCCAATTCTTTGACGACCCCATGAATGCAGATCTGCACTTCTTGCGGGTGAAGCTCCGTCACCAGCTCATTCCCGCCATGGAAGAGGCTCTCGGCGGGGGAGTCTCCGAGGCGCTAGCCCGGACCGCCCTGCTCATTCAGGACGATTTGGCCGCCCTCGACACCCTCGCGGCCGAGCACTTTGCGAGCAATCCCGGATTAACGGTAGCGGCCCTCTCCGACCTGCCCAAGGCGATCCGGAGCCGGGTGCTCCGGCTGGCGCTCCTCGCCGCCGGACTCGATGGCGGCCTGCTTACCTTTGAGCACCTGGAGCGGGGTGATCAACTTCTGGTGGATTGGCGTGGTCAGGGGGAGATCGCCCTGCCCGGTGGTCTTTCGCTAGCCCGGAAGTCGGGCAGACTTATCCTCTCGCCCCAGGGCGAGGGTAAGGCGTAACCGCAACTAATGAGAGGTCACCGTGGATCACCGAGATATTGAAGGCGACTTGGAGAAAGTTCTCTTCACCGAGGAGCAGATTCAAAATCGACTGAAAGAACTCGCCGCTGAAGTCGAACATGACTATGCAGAGCGCGAAGTTCTCTTGGTGGGTGTCCTAAAGGGCGCGATCATGGTGATGTCAGATTTCTCGCGCTCGCTATCACGTCATGCCACGATGGATTGGATGGCTGTCTCTTCATACGGCAAAGGAACGAAGTCGAGCGGTGTAGTTCGCATTCTTAAAGATCTTGATCAAGACATTACTGGGCGACACGTTCTCATCGTGGAAGATATCGTCGATTCCGGGCTCACGCTCTCATGGCTCGTTTCAAACTTGATGTCACGTGGAGCGGCCAGTGTTGAAGTTCTCGTCTTGCTTCGCAAGCCAGATGCTGCCCAAGTTGAAGTCGCCGTTAAGTACGTTGGCTTTGATATTCCTAACGAGTTTGTTGTGGGTTATGGCTTGGATTACGCCGAGCGCTACCGCAATCTTCGCATTATTGGCACCTTAGCCCCCCACGTTTACTCCTAAAGGTTGGTTATGAAGAAACGTCGTTTACATAAAACTCCTGCCTTTTGGATTTTGATCGCCGTCTTGGCTTTCTTCCTCTACGGTCAATTCGCATCTGCCAATGCAACTTTTAAGAAAGTTGATACGTCGGTGGTGCTGAAGGCAATCGCAGATGAGCAAGTGAAGTCGGCAGTAGTTGTGGACCGCGAGCAACTTATCCAAATTACTTTGAAGAGCGGCGTAAAGATTTCAGATGCCTCACGAGTAGAGGCAAGTTATATCGTCGGGCAAGAAACTCAAGTCATTGATTTGTTGAAAGCTCACCAGCCTCCGCAATTATGGGACGTAAAAGTTCCACGAACTTCTGCACTCATGTCCTTCATCATGACCGTTGGACCGATCATCTTGATCGCATTCGTATTCCTCTTCTTTATGAATCAAATGCAAGGCGGCGGCGGTCGCGTCATGCAATTCGGACGCTCAAAAGCCAAGCTGATGGCGAAAGACACGCCTAAGACCACCTTCGCAGATGTCGCTGGTGTCGACGAAGCGGTAGAAGAACTGCAAGAGATCAAAGAGTTTCTGGCTGAGCCAGCAAAGTTTCAAGCGATCGGCGCCAAGATTCCCAAAGGTGTTCTCCTCTATGGTCCGCCCGGAACTGGAAAGACTCTGCTTGCTCGCGCAGTTGCTGGTGAAGCAAACGTGCCCTTCTACTCAATCTCCGGTTCTGATTTCGTAGAAATGTTTGTCGGCGTTGGAGCTGCTCGAGTTCGCGATCTCTTTACGCAAGCCAAGGCAAACGCACCAGCCATCGTCTTCGTTGATGAAATCGATGCGGTTGGTCGCCATCGCGGAGCTGGTATGGGTGGCGGTCACGATGAGCGCGAACAAACACTCAATCAATTACTGGTAGAGATGGATGGGTTCGAAGCTAACGGCTCCGTCATTTTGATCGCAGCTACTAATCGCCCAGATATTTTGGACCCCGCGCTTCTTCGTCCTGGTCGCTTCGATCGACAAATCGCGGTGGAGCGCCCAGATCTCAAAGGCCGTCAACAGATTCTCGAGGTACACGCGAAAGGCAAGCCACTCGAGGAAGATATCGATCTTGTTACCCTCGCGCGGCGTACGCCCGGTTTCACGGGCGCCGATTTAGCAAACGTTCTCAACGAGGCTGCACTTCTCACTGCCCGCGCTGGCAAAGAGTTGATCGATAAAGAGTCACTTGATGAAGCGATTGATCGTGTGATGGCTGGCCCGCAGAAGCGCTCGCGACTCATGAATGAGCACGAGCGGAAAGTAACTGCTTACCATGAAGGTGGTCACGCACTTGTTGCGCATGCGCTACCAAATACTGACCCTGTTCATAAGGTGACGATTTTGCCGCGTGGACGTGCGCTCGGTTACACGATGGTCTTACCTGATGAAGATCGCTACTCCACTACTCGCAACGAAATGCTGGATCAACTTGCCTACGCATTGGGTGGTCGCGCTGCTGAAGAGATGGTCTTTCACGATCCCACGACTGGCGCATCTAACGACATCGAGAAGGCAACCGCTCTCGCTCGTGCCATGGTGACCCAATACGGCATGACCGAGCGCCTCGGTGCGATCAAGTTGGGAACCTCTGGCGGCGAGCCATTTTTGGGTCGCGACTATGGACACCAACGAGATTACAGCGAAGATGTTGCGGCAGTCGTAGATGAAGAGGTGCGTGCTCTCATCGAACGCGCACATCAAGAGGCGTGGAGCATTTTGACCCAGTATCGAGATGTGCTCGATGCTCTGGTGGTGGCGCTCTTGGATCGCGAAACTTTGGATAAGGAAGAGATCGCGGAAATCTTTGCACCCGTTGCCAAGCGCCCGGCGAGACCAGCGTGGACGGGGTCAACTCACCGTATCCCCTCTGACCGACCAGCGATCGATTACGTGAAGCCAACCGTCGCTGCCGAGGAGAGAAACCCGGAGACTCCCGCAAGTGAGTGACATCGGCCCAGTTTCAATTCCCAACGATGGCCAAGTAACCGGCTCGTTTGACGAAGCGCGTGCAGAAAAGGCCGTGCGAGAGTTATTGCTCGCTATTGGTGAAGATCCTGATCGCGACGGATTGGCACAGACACCGGCACGAGTTGCTCGTTCATTGAAAGAGAGTTACGCCGGACTTTGGATGTCGCCGGATGAGGTTCTTACAACTACTTTTGATATGAATCATCACGAGTTGATTATCGTGAAAGATATCGAAGTCTTTTCACAATGCGAGCATCACCTAGTTCCCTTCCACGGTAGAGCACACATTGGCTATATCCCTGGGGAGAGCGGGCGCATCACTGGTCTATCAAAACTTGCTCGACTTGTTGATGTGTATGCAAAGCGTCCACAAGTTCAAGAGCGCCTTACTGGTCAGGTTGCCGACGCACTTGTGCGCATTCTGGAACCACTGGGCGTCATCGTGATTATCGATTGTGAGCATCTCTGCATGTCGATGCGTGGAGTGCGTAAGTCCACCGCCCGCACAGTCACAAGTGCAGTACGTGGGCAGCTTCGCGACCCTGCGACTCGTGCCGAAGCAATGCAATTGGCGCTCGGGAAGTAAGTATGCGTGTCCTTGGGTTGCCAGAGTTTCTCCACAAACCCAAGCGCACAGTACTGCGAGCTCTCTCCGATTACGACACCGTGCTCAGTATCGACACGATGCGCGCGGAGGTTGCCGAAGAGGCAATAGCGGTAGGGGCGTCCATCGTGAACGATGTCAGTGGTGGTTTGGCTGACAGTGACATGTCTCGACTGATTGCAGATGTGCGAGTCCCTTACGTGGTGATGCATTGGCGCGGATTCTCGGATTCCATGCAGAAACTCGCGGTGTATGAAGTTACTGCAAAGGAAGTTCGGCATGAATTAGCTGAGCGAATTGAAAAACTGACCAAGGCTGGGGTAGAGATCGATCAACTAATTCTCGATCCAGGCCTTGGGTTCGCCAAAGAGCCTGACCATAACTGGGATGTACTACAGGCGATCGAAAGCTTTGAAAAGCTGCAGCGACCACTTCTTGTTGGTGCTTCCCGCAAACGTTTTCTAGGAACGCTTCTCAACGATGGCGATCGCGACCGCGATGTGAAGGAGCGTGAAGCCGCCACGATTGCAGTCACCACTATGTTGGCGGAACGCAAAGTCTGGGGAGTTCGCGTACACAATGTGCGTGATAGTCGAGATGCCATCGAAGTAGTCACACGTTGGGGCAAGAAATGACCGACTCCATATCAATCACTGGGATCAAAGGTTTTGGATACCACGGGGTATTGCCTACAGAGCGTCAGATCGGCCAAGAATTCGTTGTTGATGTCACTCTGTACTTCTCTCTAGCACCGGCAGGGTTGAGTGATGACTTGACCAAGAGCGTTCATTACGGCGAAGTTGCGAATGACGTACATGCCGAAATCGTAGGGGATCCAGTTGCTCTCATCGAAGCTCTTGCAGAGCGCATCGCATCGAAAATTCTTACGCGTAAATTGGTGCAGACAGTTGTGGTAACCGTTCATAAGCCAACAGCGCCTATCGAAGTACCGTTTGCAGATGTCTCTGTAACCATTACGCGGCCATGACACACGTAGTGCTATCTATTGGCGCGAATCTCGGCGATGCCGAAACCATGGTTCGCCAAACCATCGATCAACTGAGCGGAATATTGAAGGAATCGAAAGCTTCAAGGATCTATCAAACCGCTCCGGTGGGCGTTGAAGATCAACCAGAATATTTCAATGCGGTTGTGTTGGGAGAGTGGGGTGGTACGGCCGATGAACTTCTTGGAAGGACTTCGAAACTTGAAGAGGCCGCCGGTCGGGAACGCATACAGCGCTGGGGCGCTCGTACCCTCGACATCGACATCATCACCTTCGGAGACCAAGTAAGTGATGATCCGAAACTCACACTTCCGCACCCACGTGCCCATGAGCGGCTCTTCGTACTCATTCCATGGATTGAGTTGCAGCCAGACGCTCAGTTGATTGGTCAAGGAGATGTGAGCGCCATTATTGAAGCTTTGCAGAGTGCCGGAGCTACTTTATGAAGGTAAGTAAGCCGAGCACCCTTGCGCTGCTACTTCTCTTAGGAGTGAGCGCTGGTTGGGCGTTCTTACAAGTGCTTCGCTCAAATGATTCGGCGGCGCCAGAGCTCTCTTGGCAGAGCGCGCCATTTATCTTGCTCTTCGCTTTACTCATGCTGATGGTTAAACGACGTATCAACGTATTACCTGTGACCTTTGTAGGGCGGCTCGTTCTCTTGGCAAAGAGTGGCTCTCATGGAGGCGGGCTCCTCTCCGGTCTCTATCTTGGCTTTGCGCTCTTTCAACTTCCCAACTTAAGTGGCGCTTTCGCTCAGCATCAGCTCTGGGTCTCGCTTGTTGACGCAGTGAGCGCACTCATTCTGGCAATCGTGGGAATCGCACTTGAGCGGCAATTGAAATCTCAAAATCCTCAAGATGAATAGGAATTCGCCTGGCAAAGTGATTTGGATAGAAAGAGTGGGCTAGCACCATCGTCAATAAAGGCAGCCGCTGATAGCATCAACTGTGCGGCTTCCGCGGATACTTCTCTCGCTTGGCCTCTCGTTGCTCGCTGTCCAACCTGTGCTTGCTGCTGAAGGCGACATCATCCCGGGCGCTTCAGTGAATGTGAATGCAAAGACCTGGTGGGTAAATTGCAAGAGCATCGAGATAAAAGATAATTGCATTGAGTCGGTCGAGATTCTCGATGATGCAACTCAGCAATGGGTTCCTGCCGTTGAAGAAAAGAGCTCCCTTTGGAAGCCTGGTGTGGACCTACCCCTTCAGGAGAGTGCTCCCGGTGAGCTCAAGTGTGGTTACGGCAACGCCAGCTACGCCGACTATTGCTATTGGTTCAAAGGTGCTGCAGTGGATGGGACAGATCAATTTGTAACCGCAACCGTCACATCGCTGGAAGAAGTGCCCGGCTACCCCAGGATTTCGCTCTCGCTTCAAGCTCAGAACGGATTGGTTCCTAAGCGAAGCAAGATTCCGGCGAACGACAATGCGTGGGTCACTCTTAAGCCAGGAACGACCTTCAGGCTCACAGTTGTCTCTGATGCAGGTGGGAAAAATGCAGGAATTGGTCTCGCCCGTATGAAGAATCCGAGCCTCGAGGTGAAGAAAGGCCCAGATGGCAAAAATCGAATTATTGCCTCAGGCACAGTCCAGGAAGTAAACGAATATAAGTGGTTCGATAACACGAAACAAAGTCCCTGTAACGCACCGGGCGGTAACGAATTAGTCGCAAATTTCTACAACGTGGAATTCTCCATCAATATCGAGCCCTACTATCGCGAGTATGCAATATTGCAAGGGACTCCCCCTGGGGGAATCTTCATTACTCAGAACGGTGGATGTGAATCTCGCGTCACGGTCGATCCTGCAACGAAAATGATTCAAGTGGTCTCGACCGGCACACACTTCGACATCTTTGGCGATCTCATTACGGGCTGGGTTGAGGCAAGCATTCGCGGAGACATGATCCGCAAGGTTTTCAAGCTGGAGCCTAAGACCATGAATGAAGCGATTATTGAAGTAACTTCAAGCGATGGCACACCGCAAACTGCTACCTATTCAACGAAATATGTTTCCGCCAGCGACACTGTGGAAATTCGCGGTTATGGGTACCATTACTCAACCAATACCATTCGTATTCGGTTTCAACCACCCGCGTCTGTGGCGCCAAGCGCGCCATCTCAAGTCAGCGCAGCCGACGCCGCTCCGGTAAAAGCGAGTGCAAAGCCAGTCACCAAACAGATCACTATTTCCTGTGTGAAGGGTAAAACTGTGAAGAAAATTTCGGGGATCAACCCGAAGTGTCCTGCGGGGTATAAGAAGAAGTAGCTTTGCAAGTGGTCGCAGATCACAGTCAACTTTCATTGCGTTTCGTAGTTCGGCGAAGTACCTTGAAAGTATGAACCGCAAGTTCGCTACGGGAGTCCTAGTACTTTCTCTCTTTGTTGGATTTACGGGAGTCGCGCGAGCTGCCGACGTACTACCTACGCGTGAGCAACAAGTCGTGGCAATCCACGCGCAGTACGATCCAATCTTTGATGCGCAATATGCACGGATCTTGGCAATTAAGGCGAAGACAGCCAATAACCCAAAATTGCTAAGTTCCTATAATTTCATTCTTAAGGATTTCTTACATGTACGAGAGTTCATCAACACGAGTTTGACGGATATCACGACGGATATAGAAATTCTCAAGAGTTATGCGGAAGAAGAGACCGGTGAATTTAGCTTCTCGATTCCCTTACTCGAGAAAGAAGCAGCAAATAGTAAGACCATCATTTGCGTGAAGGGCAAAGTTAGTAAGAAGGTGGCTGGCCTTAAGCCCGTCTGCCCAGCAGGTTATAAGAAGAAGTAGACCTCACTGCTAATGAGGTCAGGCTACCTTAAGTTTTACGACGAATTGAGAAATCTCAGGGTCGATGCTCTCGAATGAGGCGACCCAGGAGTATCCACACTCATCGCACATGAACATTGGCCCAAAATCTGCATGCGTAACTATTTCCAAATCAATGGAACGACAAGCGAAACAAGTTGGATATTCAAGATAATTTGACATGGCAACTTCCCTTCGTTTGTTGGACGTTTAAGGGGAAGCACTTCAATAATGGTATGGAGCCGACCTCAAAGGCGTGGGGCTCGATGAATGGCAGGTGAAGAAATGGCGTCGAATTGGATTCGATGAGGTTAAATTACTTGACCTAGAACTCTGCGACTCTGGCTGCAACCATATCTTTGAGTAGTTTCGCGTCGATCATCCAATCGACTGGAATCTTGATGGTCTTTTTGTTCACTTCGTAACCAGAAAGCCTCGGAAGAAAAGTGTTCAGCACGTCGGTACTCCAAGGTGCCATCAAAATATGGTTCCTTAAGACAGTGACTCCAAAGATGTACTGATCCTTGTATTTCAACATTGGCTGATTCCAAGCGATTACCCATTCGGCTTTTGGAAATTTGGTACTCAATGTCTTGATTATTCCGAGCACGGTAGTTTGCTTCGTTTCATCAAACTGGGCTAGATATTGATCAACGGTGTTGTACTTCTTTGAACTGAGCGAGCCTCGTGAGTACAAGACAAGCGCGTTGGCATGTGCCTGACTAAAACCGTGATTCTCGCGCAAGAATGCAATTTGCTCGGGATATTTTCGATCTGCGATCTCCTTCATTTGGGCAAACCAGTACGACATAGGCTGTCCGTACTTCTTCTCTATCGCAGGAAAGTAGGAAGCGCGATCCGGGTTGGTAGCCATGTGTAGATTCTAATATGTGGTTAGCGGTCGAGATCGCCTGGCAGAAACGGCCAGGTAGCCAACATCATTTCGAGGTGATCTAGCGCGACCCCGGGGAGGAGAGATTCCAATGCCGAAAGGTTTCCCATGGAAGGCGTACGTAGGCGCAACCTGGCGGGCGATCGATCACCTTCGGAGAAGAGCGC